>CAJFNE010000041.1 GCA_904393855.1 uncultured Oscillibacter sp.
CTTCCAGCAGCCCCCCCGGTTCAAGGGGCTGACGGTCCGCAGCCTGCTGACCATCGCCTCCGGGAATGAGAAGCTGTCCAAGGACCAGTGCTGCCAGTATCTGACCCGGGTGGGCCTGTGCGCCAACGACTACCTGGACCGGGAGGTGGACGCCTCCCTCTCCGGCGGCGAGGTGAAGCGCATCGAGATCGCCTCGATCCTGGCCCGGAACAGCCAGCTGATGATCTTCGACGAGCCGGAGGCGGGCATCGACCTGTGGAGCTTCGCCCGGCTGACGGAGACCTTTGAGCAGATCCACGCCTCCGGCACTGCCACCATGATCATCATCTCCCACCAGGAGCGGATCATCTCCCTGGCGGACGAGGTCATTGTGGTGGGCGACGGGGAGCTGCGCCACCGGGGCACCCCGGAGGAAATCCTGCCCCAGATTCTGGCGGACACCCTGTCCGGGTGCCCGGTTCTCACGAAAGAAGGTGCTGCCGTATGATGGAGACCCAGGTAGACCGGGAGCTGCTGGAGAAGATCGCGGACCTGGTGGGCAAGCCCGTGGGGGCCTTCAACATCCGCAAGGACTGCGGCTGTGACGGCCGGGAGTCCACGGAGCATATTAAGATTGATGACCGGACCGACGGCAAGGCCGGCATCGACATCCGGATCCTGGACGGGACGGTGGGCGAGACCTGCCACATCCCCGTGATCATCACCCAGTCCGGCGTGGAGGAGACAGTGTACAACGACTTCTATATCGGTGAGGACTGCGACGTGGAGATCATCGCCGGCTGCGGCATCCACAACTGCGGCGACCAGGAATCCCGCCACGACGGCGTCCACACCTTCCACGTGGGCAAGAACTCCCACGTCCACTACTCGGAAAAGCACTACGCCGAGGGTGACGGCAAGGGAGAGAAGATCATGAACCCCCAGACCATCGTGTACCTGGAGGAGGGCGCCTCCATCCAGATGGACACCGTGCAGATCAAGGGCGTGGACTCCACGAAGCGGTACACGAAGATCGTCTGCGGCAAGGGCGCAGAGGCCGTCATCACCGAGCGGCTGCTGACCCACGGTCACCAGGTGGCCGACAGCGACATGGTCATCGAGCTCAACGGCAAGGACGCCAAGGGCCGGGTCATCTCCCGGTCCGTGGCCCAGGACGAGTCCTCCCAGGTGTTCCGGCCCTGCGTGGTGGGCAACGCCAAGTGCTTCGGCCACGTCCAGTGCGACTCCATCATCATGGGGCACGCCAAGATCAGCTCCGTGCCGGAGATCGCCGCCAACGACACCGAGGCCCAGCTGATCCATGAGGCTGCCATCGGCAAGATCGCCGGGGACCAGCTGCTGAAGCTGGAGACCCTGGGCCTGACGCCGGAGGAGGCGGAGGACCGCATTCTCCAGGGCTTCCTGGCCTGAAAACCCACAGAACACGGACAAAGGCGCGGCACCCGAACGGGTGCCGCGCCTGATTTTATATCATACTGCCCCAGAAGATTGGGGAACCCTTACAGGCCCATCTCCGCTTTCAGCTTGGCCAACTCCGCGTCCACCGCGGCGTCCCCGGCGGCGGAGGCATACTTCTTCTCCAGCTCCGCGGCCTCGTCCACCGGGGCGCTGTTCAGCTCCGCCATGGCGTTGGCCTGGTCCAGCATCTGGTCCGCCTTGCGCTCCATGCGCTCAAAGGCGCTCATGGCGCCGGCGGCCTTGTCGGCGCTGGCCCCCATCTGGTTCACCCGCTCCTGGGTCTTGGCCACGGCCACCTTGGCTTTCACCATTTCCCGGCGGCTGTGGAGGGTCTCGATGTCCCCCACCAGCTTGTCGTGCATCTGGCGCATCTTCTCCGCGTTGGCATGGGCGGCGTCGTAGGTGGCCTGCAGGCTGGCGGCCTTCTCCGCCAGCTGCTGCTTCTTGCCCAGGAACACCCGGGCATCGCCCTCGTTGCCGGCGGCCAGGGCCTTCCGGGCCAGTCCCTCGAACCGCTGCACCTCCGCGGCGTTGTCGTCCAGCATCCGCTTGGTCCGGGTCTCCTCCGCCATGACGGCGGCGGTCTCTTTCTTCACCTCCGCCAGGTCCTCCGTCAGGTCCCGCAGGTACTGGTCAATCATCTTCGCAGGGTCCTCGCACTTGTCCAGCAGGTCGTTGATGTTCGCCTTGATGATGTCCGCAAAACGCTCCAGAATCGCCATAGAAATCTCCTCTCAGTCCGTTTTATGATTTGTTTTCCGTGTCCTCATACTTGTCCGCCAGATCCTCAACCGCCTGATCGCCGAACTTCTCCAGGGGCGTGTTCAGGATCTTCTCCGCCCGCTGCTGCTCCCGCTCCCGCTGCTCCCGGCGCTTCTTCAGGGTGATGAACACCAGCACCGCCACGACCACCACGGCGATGCACACCGCGATCACCGGCAGCGGGGACCGCGTCACCGTCATGATCCGCTCGCCGGTATCCGCGAAGGTCTTGGAAAAGATCTCCTCCTCGCTGATGGAGTAGTCGTTGTAGTAGCGGTCCAGGTAATCCGCCAGGATGGCGATGGCCTCGTCGTCCATGACCGTCTTGGCCTGGCTGCCCACCGCGTAGCCGCAGTTATAGGAGCCGTAGCCGTCGTCGCAGAACACCAGGAGGAAGTGGCCCTCGTCCGTGAAGAGCTGGGGATACAGCTCCTCGGCCATGGCCGTCAGCTGGCTGACGGAGGTGACGGAGCCGTTCTCCAGTAAGTACAGGTAGGGCTGCACGCCGGTATCCTCGTAGAACTGGCGCATCCCCGCCTCCAGCTGGGCGCGGTTGCTGAACCAGCCGCCCTCATCGGTGTAGTAGGCCGTCTCCGTCACCGCGGAGGCGGGCAGCGGCTCCCGCTCGTAGGTGGAGCTCTGGATACTGCTGCCGCCGCTGACGCCGGAGACGCCCCCCATATAGGCGAACAGGATCACCAGGATCGCCAGGAGGACGATGACCGCGGCGGCAATGCTGCCGCCGTTCCACCCGTGCCGGTAGGAGCCTCCGCCATAGTAGCGGCGGCCGGTGTTGATGAAGATCGGCCCGGTACGAATGGGCCGGTGTCCGCCCGGAGGCGGGCCCCCCGCAGAGCGGCCTCCGCCGAAGGAGCCTCCAAAGGACCGCCCGCCGGAGCGTCCGCCGCCGGAGAACCCGCCGAAAGATCGTCCGCCGCCCCGAAAGCCGCCGCCTCGAAAGCCGCCGCCTCTGGCCCCGCCTGATCTGCCCATAGTCGTTTCCTCCCCGCCGGCCTGCATACGCCGGCTTATTTTTTTCTATTGTAAGTTTTTTTGGTCCCGCCGTCAATTCTTTCATCAAACGTTTACGGATTGTTTTCAATCCCGGGGTAGAATTGATCTCTTCCGTCCAGGCTGCAAAAACCGCCTCCGGCTGTCAGCCGGAGGCGGTTCCTTTCACTGTTTTCAGCGTCACTTGGCGTATTCCACAACCTTGGTCTCCCGCAGGACGTGGACCTTGATCTGACCGGGGTACTCCATTTCCTCCTCGATCTTCTTGGCCAGCTCCCGGGCCAGAATCACCATCTGGTCCTCGCTGACCTGCTCGGGCTTCACCATGACCCGGACCTCCCGGCCCGCCTGGATGGCATAGGCCTTCTCCACGCCGGGGTAGGAGCCCGTGATGGTCTCCAGCTGCTCCAGGCGCTTGATGTAGTTCTCCAGGTTCTCGCGGCGGGCGCCGGGGCGGGCCGCGGAGATGGCGTCCGCCGCCTGCACCAGGCAGGCCACGATGGTCCTGGGCTCCACATCGTTGTGGTGGGCCTCGATGGCGTGGATGATGTCCTCTCTCTCCTTGTACTTCCGGGCGAACTCCACACCCAGGGACACATGGGTGCCCTCGAACTCGTGGTCCAGGGCCTTGCCGATGTCGTGGAGCAGGCCGGCCCGCTTGGCGGCCTGGACGTCGGCCCCCAGCTCCGCCGCCATCATGCCGGCAATGTGGCTGACCTCGATGGAGTGGAGCAGCACGTTCTGGCCGTAGCTGGTGCGGTAGTGGAGGCGGCCCAGCAGCTTCACCAGCTCCGGGTGCAGGTTGCGGATGCCGCACTCAAACACGGCCCGCTCGCCCTCGGCCTTGATGGTGGCGTCCACCTCCCGGCGGGCCTTCTCCACCATCTCCTCGATATGGGTGGGGTGGATACGGCCGTCGGCGATCAGCTTCTCCAGGGCCAGGCGGGCGACCTCCCGCCGCACCGGCTCGAAGCAGCTGACGGTGATGGCCTCCGGCGTGTCGTCAATGATCAGGTCCACGCCGGTGAGGGTCTCGATGGTGCGGATGTTGCGGCCTTCGCGGCCGATAATCCGGCCCTTCATATCGTCATTGGGCAGGGGAACCACACTGACGGTCAGTTCTGCCACAGAGTCGGCGGCGCACCGCTGGATGGCCTGGGCCACCACTTCCCGGGCGCGGGCCTCGCACTCCTCCTTCATCCGGGACTCCACCTCTTTGATCTTGAGGGCAGTCTCGTGGGTCACCTCAGCCTCCACCTGATCGATCAGATACTGCTTGGCCTCCTCGGCGGTAAAGCCGGAGATCCGCTCCAGCATCTCGGTCTGGCTGCGCTTGATGACCTTGATCTCCTCGTTCTCCTTGTCCAGAGCCGCGTGCTTCTGGGCCAGGGACTCCTCCTTCTTCTCGATGGCCTCCGTCTTGCGGTCCAGGTTCTCCTCTTTTTGCTGCAGACGGTTTTCCTGCCGCTGTAAGTCCGCTCTGCGAGATTTCTCTTCCTTTTCATATTCGCTGCGGCTTTTCAAAATCTCTTCCTTGGCTTCCAAAAGGGCCTCTTTCTTCTTGGTCTCGGCGCTCTTGATGGCCTCGTTGATGATGCGCTTTCCCTCTTCCTCTGCGCTGGAGATTTCTTTTTCAGACACGTTTTTCCGGTAGCGAATACCAAGCGGGAAGAAAATCACGCCGCCGACCACCAGCCCCAGCACGGCGCCGATGATATACTCCATGATTTCATTTCTCCTTCGCTTTTCTATATTCGTACCGCCAGCCGACGGGACATGCACACCGTTTCCATGGGATTCTCACGATACGTTTCAATCGCCGGAAATCCTTCCCCCGCAGCGGCCAACCGGCCCCATGCGCCGCGGGGACTCTCTCAACACAAGCAAACAGAAATGTAAACGGAACCACCCGAGGGGGCATCCCAGTCAACTGACAGTATCAGGAAATGATCCAATGGCACCCCTATGCCACTCGATAATTATCCTTATATAGTTTAATCGTTTGCCGCTGCCCTGTCAAGAGTGAACATTTCTTTTCTTTCCACCGGGGCACGGAGCATTTTCTGGGACGGCCCATGGAAAGCCGCCCCAAAATGTTATATAATGTACGTGGTCGCCCGCGCGTAATCCTGGAACGGCCCGGGTTTCCCGCCGGGTTCCGCGGGCTCAAAAAAATTCGGAGGTACGGCATGATGACGGATCTGATCGCGCAGACCCTTTCCAACCTGGAGCGCCACCGCATGAGCGGATACTATGTGGAGAGCATCCCAGAGCTTCACCATCTGGTGAAAAGCCTTCTGCACACCGGGGAGCGGATCGGCTGCGGCGACAGCGCCACCCTGGAGGAAACCCGCATCTTCGACCTGCTGCGCCAAGGGGACTATCAATTCCTGGACAAGCACCAGCCGGGGCTGAGCCGCCAGGAGAAGCGGGACATCTACCTGCAGAATTTCAGCTGCGACACTTTCGTGACCGGGATCAACGCCGTCACCGCTGACGGGAAGCTCTTCAACATCGACGGGAACGGGAGCCGGGTGGCCCCCATCCTCTACGGGCCTGAGCAGGTCATCGCCGTGGCCGGCACCAACAAGCTTGTAAGGAACGTAGACGAGGCCATCCGCCGAGCCCGGCAGATCGCGGCTCCCCTGGACGCGGCGCGTCTGGAAAAGGGCACGCCCTGCACCAAGCTGGGAACCTGCGTGGACTGCCAGCACCCCAACCGGATCTGTAACGATTTTGTCCTGATCACCGGGCAGTTTACCGCCGGACGGATCAAGGTCATTCTCATCCAGGGAGATTATGGATTCTAAAAATTCTCCCTTCCGACCAGCCAGCGGCCGCCCCTTTCCGGGGGCGGCCGCTGGCGCTGCTGCTTCCCCTGGCCGGGACGGCTCGCTCCTCACCGGTCGATGTAGGCCGCGGCTGCGTAGCCTACCAGATCCCCATAGTGCACCACGTACCACCCCTGCCACTCGCCGTAGATGGTGACGGCGGCGCCGTTGGGCATGTTGGCCAGGATCGTGGCGGTGGAGGAGGGGTAGCTGCGCAGGTTCAGCGTCCCGTAGCTGACAGCGACGGTACCCGCCGCCGGGTCCATGGGGTAGATGAAGGGCAGGCCGAAGAACCGCGTCAGGGCCCGGGCCAGCTGCTGGGCGATGGCGTCCCAGTGGCCCTCCAGCCAGACCGCGTCGGCGTAGTTATCGTGGTAGCCGATCTCCACCAGCACCGACGGGGCGTTGGGCTGGCGCACCTCTCCCAGGGTGGTGGTGGGGCGGGTGGTGACCTTATCCGGCAGCGGGTAGATGGCCCGCAGCTCCTCGGCGATCAGCTCCGCCGCCCGCTGCCCCTCGGCACTGCCGGGGTAGTAGAAGGCGATGATCCCCCGTACCTCGCCGTAGCTTCCCTCCGGGGCCGCGTTGGAGTGGAGGGCCAGGTACAGGTCATAGTACCCGGTGTTGGCCTCGCGGATGGAGCTGCCGGCGGTCATCTCCGGCCGGTTGCGCTTGTACTGGATGCCGTTGGACAGCAGATAGGGCACCAGGGCGTCCGCCAGCAGATTCATGTTGTACTCCTCGGAACCGCTTCCGGTGACATACATGTTCCAGTCCTGGGTGGATGGACTCAGATAGATGATGGGCATAAAGTTTTCCCTCCTTCTCCTTTCATCCTATGGCATCTTCGGAGAAAGTGTGATATACTCTTTTCCAATGCAGAGAAGGAGCGATGGGTATGCGAGCAGAACGGGGCTATCCCCTTTGTACCGTCACCCCCAAGGCGGAGGCCTCCCTCCTCCGGGGGCACCCCTGGGTATACGACGCGGAGATTCTGTCCCTGGACGGAACGCCGGAGAACGGCGGTC
The DNA here is from genome assembly GCA_904393855.1 of uncultured Oscillibacter sp. Lineage (GTDB taxonomy): Bacteria > Bacillota > Clostridia > Oscillospirales > Oscillospiraceae > Oscillibacter. The sequence continues at coordinate 7,091 of CAJFNE010000041.1, forward strand.
TGGTGGATGTGGCGAGCCGAAAGGGCCGGTACCTGGGCACGGGCTTTTTCTCGGAGCACTCCAAAATCCGGGTGCGCCTGATCTCCCGGAACGCCAATGACCGCTTTGACGCGGCCTTCTGGCAGCGGAAGCTCCAGTGGGCCTGGGAGTACCGCAAGAGCGTCATGGCCCCGGAGGACCTGGACGCCTGCCGCATCATCTTCGGGGAGGCGGACGCCTTCCCCGGCCTGACGGTGGACAAGTTCCACGACCTGCTGTCCGTCCAGATCCTCTCCGTGGGGATGGAGCGCATCCAGGACATCCTGCTCCCGACCCTGGTGGAGCTCCTGCGGACTGACGGCTGCCCCATCCGGGGCGTCTTTCTCCGCAACGACGCGGCCCTGCGGGAGAAGGAGGGCCTGCCCCAGGGCAAGGGCTGGTTCCCCCTCCCCGGCGAGACGCCGCCGGACTCCCCGGTGGCGGAGATCGCAGAAAACGGCATCCGCTATCTGGTGGACGTGGAGAACGGCCAGAAGACCGGCTTCTTCCTGGACCAGAAGTACAACCGCCGGGCGGTGGGCCGCCTGGCCCAGGGCCGGACGGTGCTGGACTGCTTCACCCACACCGGCTCTTTCGCCCTGAACGCCGCCCGAGGCGGCGCCGCTCACGTCACCGCCGTGGATGTCTCCGAATCCGCCGTGGAGATGGCCCGGGCCAACGCGGCGCGCAACGGTCTGTCAGACGTCATGGACTGTGTGGCCGCCAACGTCTTTGACCTGCTGCCATCTCTTGAAAAGGAGCCCAAGCGGTACGACTTCATCATCCTGGACCCGCCGGCCTTCACCAAGTCCCGGAAAACCGTGGAGAGCGCCATGACCGGGTACAAGGAGATCAACTACCGGGCCATGCGGCTGCTGCCCCGGGGCGGGTATCTCGCCACCTGCTCCTGCTCCCACTTCGCCACGGAGGAGAAGTTCACCGCCATGCTCCAGGCGGCCGCTCACGACGCAGGCGTGCAGCTGCGGCAGATCGAGGCCCGGCAGCAGAGCTGCGACCACCCCATTCTCTGGGGCGTGCCGGAGACCAACTACTTAAAGTTCTACTTGTTCCAGGTGGTATGACGTTCTTTTTCTGGAAGGGCTGTAACGACACTTGATTTTGCACAGCAAAATCTGAGTGGAGTACGTCCCCGAAGGGGAAAAAGAAGCAGAAAGAATTTTTGCTCGTTACCGGGTCGGTTCCAGGTCCGGGCACGGTGCTCGGTAACGGTTGTCTGGCAGTTCCGGGACGGCGTGTTTCCTCTGTGGGGAACGGTCAAGCAAAACCGGGCTCGCTATCACCCCGTGTCCAAGCCCGGGCACAGGGCCGTGCCGGAACGATTCGGACCATGATGCCACATCCTGATGAAAGAGGACTATTTGCTATGCGCGTATCCAACCGTACACGACATTACTATCTGGCCTGTCTGGCCGCCCGCACGCTGGCTTTCGGGTTCCTGACGGTCTACGCCATCTGGTTCCCGGCACGCTTTGACGCGGACCTGGCGGCGGGACCGCTGTGCCTCACGCCGCTGACGGTGGTGTGGCTGGCGCTGATGCTGTCCATGCTCTTTCGCCTCTTCCCCTCCCGAGTGGAGAGCCTGGGGTGTCAGAAGGAGTTCGCCGGCCGCTTCCGTCCCACCGGGCGGGAGCCCTCCCCGGAGGAGGTCCGGCAGGCGGACCGGGGGGCGCTGTGGGTGCTGCTGTCCTGGGTGGGCCTGAACGCGCTGTTCTTCCTGGCCTACCGCTGGGGCTGGATCAACCAGCGGTTCCTGGTGTGCCTGGCGGGATTCTACGGCGTGTGCGACATCGTCTGCATCCTCTTCTTCTGCCCCTTCCAGTCCTGGATGATGCGCAACCGCTGCTGCACCACCTGCCGCATCTACAACTGGGACTATCTGATGCTCTGCACCCCCCTGCTGGGGGTGCGGGGGCTGTTCTCCCTCTCCGCCTGCCTGCTGGCCCTGGGCATCCTGGTGCGGTGGGAGTGGACCTACCACCGCCGCCGGGAGCGGTTCTTCGTCTCCAGCAACGACGCCCTGCGCTGCGACCAGTGCCAGGAGCACCTGTGCCGCTACAAGCGCGCCCTGTTCGCCCAGAGGCTCCAGCGGCGGCGGGAGAAGCAGCTGCCCTGACGCGGCGTCATTCCAGAGAGAACAGGAGGGACCCAGCGTGAAATGCAGGCCCATTCTGGTGGACGACTCCCTGCGGGAGCTGACCCAGCACGGCACCCGGGACTTCCCCCTCTCCATGGACCGGCAGGCGGTGGCCGATCCCAGCCACGGGAACGTCCGCCACTGGCACCCGGAGATTCAGATCGCCCTGGTGACGGAGGGGACCGTGATTTTCCGCACGGAGGCGGGGGAGTTCCGCCTGGAGGCCGGGGAGGGCTTCTTCGTGAACAGCGGCGTGCTCCACGAGGCCGTTCCCGCGGAAACCGATAACGGTGTGTATATCTGTATCAACTTTTTACCCAGCGTACTCTATGGGCAGAGCGACAGCGTGCTCCGCTGGGACTATGTGGAGCCGGTGCTCTCCTGTGAGGCACTGCGGAGCTTCCCCCTGCGGGACCTGCCCTGGCACCGGGAGATCTGCACCCTGCTGCGGCGGCTGGGTGAGGCGGAGGAGGCGGCGGAGTACGGCTACGAGATGCAGATGGTCTCCCTGCTGGGCCAGCTCTGGCATCTGCTGGTGACCCACAACCGGGAGGTCATCGAGCAGGGCTCCTCCGTCTCTTTCACGGACCGCCAGCGGGTCCGGACGCTGCAGACCTATCTCCACAAGCATTACATGGACCGCGTCACCCTGGCGGATATCGCCGCGGCGGGCCACATCAGCCCGGGGGAGTGCTGCCGGGTCTTCCGGCGGGTGCTGCAGACCACCCCGGTACAGTATCTGACCCGCTGCCGCCTGGACCAGAGCATCCGCCTGCTGACCCGCACGGCCCTAAACGTAGGGGAGATCGCCGGGCAGGTGGGCTACGGCACCGCCAGCTACTTCACGGAGCTGTTCCGCCGGGAGATGGGGTGTACCCCCCGAGAGTACCGCCGGCGGCACCAGCAGGCGGAGAGCGGTGCAAAACTATCGGAATCTTGACGTCACTTACCGGAAAATGCGCGAAACGCGCCGCGGCCATTGACTTGCCGCGGCGCTCTCTTTTATACTGGACCATAGGGAAATCCCCGCCTTTCGGGGCGGATATTTGGAAAAAGGAGCGAACGATCATGGGCAAACGTACGGAATTCTTGTTTTTATCGGAACCGGACTGCATCGCGGCGGGGGTGCTGGACGCCCGCAAATGCGTGGACAACGCGGAGGAGGTCTTCAAGCTGCTGGCTCAGGGGGACTACCTGATGGGCGGCGCCGGTCACAACAGCCACGGCCTGCCCCTGGTGTTCCCGCAGGAGAGCCCCTTCCCCAATATGCCATTGGCGGGTCCGGACCGCCGGTTCGTGGCCATGCCCGCGTACCTGGGCGGGCGGTTTGACATCTGCGGCGTCAAGTGGTACGGCTCCAACGCCGCCAACAAGCACCGGGGCCTGCCCCGCTCCGTGCTGACGGTGATGCTCAACGACAAGGAGACCGGGGAGCCCCTGTGCCTGATGAGCGCCAACCTCAGCTCCGCCGCCCGCACCGGCGCCGTCCCCGCCGTGGGTGCCCGGTATCTGGCCCGGCAGAACGCGGAGACCCTCACCTGCGTGGGCTGCGGCCCCATCGGCCGGGGCTGCCTGGACGCCATCGCCACCGTCCTGCCCAACCTGAAGAGGGTGGTGTGCAACAACCGCTCCCCCGCCAACGCCATGGCTCTGGCGGAGCACGTGGAGCGGGACCTGGGCCTCACCGCCGTGGTGGAGCCGGAGCTGGAGACCGCCGTCCGGCAGGCGGACGTCCTGTCCATCGCCGTGTCCCGCACCGCGCCGCTGCACCTGAAACGGGAGTGGGTTCAGCCCGGCTGCACCCTGCTGGCCTCCGGCCCCTTCCAGTGTGACGAGGCCCTGTGGCTGGACATGAAGATCGTGCTGGACAACACCGCCCTGCACCAGACCTATGTCCAGGAGGGCAAAGAGAACCACGACCCCAGCTACGGCAACCACATCGGCACCCCCATCTATCAGCTGATCGACGCGGGCAAGCTGCCGTCCCTGGAGGCCTTCCCCACCCTGGGCAAGATCATCCTGGGGGAGCAGGGCGGCCGCACCGGCGAAGAGGAGATCCTCTGCTTCATCAACGACGGCATGGCCATCTTCGACATGGGCCTGTGCCACGACCTCTATGAGACCGCCCTGGAACAGGGCATCGGCCAGAAGCTGGTGCTGTGGGACAGCGCCGCCCAGTGCGCGGAGTAAAGCGAGGGAGCACCGCATGGAACAGAAAATCAAGAACCGGGACGCCCTGCTGTCCCACGGGGACCGGGAGAGCCGGAAAATCGTCCTGGACATCGCGGAGGGCACCCTCCGGCGGCTGGACGCCCGGGAGCGCATCCGCTCCATCGCTCACATGGAGGGGGACGTCCTGTGCATCGGGGAGCGCCGTTGGGATCTGCGTAAAAAACGCAACGTCTACCTGCTTGGGGCCGGCAAGGCTTGCAACCACATGGCCATGGCCGTGGAGGAGATCCTGGGCAACCACCTGACAAGGGGCATCGCCATTGTGAAGGTCTCCGAGCCCACGGACGTGTTCCGCAAAACCGAGGTCTACGTGGGCGGGCATCCCCTGCCCAACGAGGAGGGCTACCGGGCCTGCCGGGAGATCCTAAAACTGGTGGACAGCGCCACCGCCGACGACCTCTTCCTGGTGGTGATC
>CAJFNE010000042.1 GCA_904393855.1 uncultured Oscillibacter sp.
AAAGATCGGTACTGCTGTCCAATCCGATCCATACGTCGAGTTTGCCCGCTTCGGATCCATATTCCCCGGAAGCCGTATAAAAGCGCAGCATCTCCTCCGAAATGGTAAACGCGACGTCCTCCTCCGTCCCCGCGGCAAGAAAAACGCGGCAAAATCCCTTCAGCTCTTTTACGGGACGGACAACGGAGGCAAAACGATCGCGGATATACAGCTGTACGAGCGCACTGCCCGCGCGGCTGCCCGTGTTTTTCAGGCGGGCCGATACGCGGATACTGCCTCCCGCCTCCAGCACGTCGGAGGAAAGGCGCAGTCCGCCGATATGCCAATCGGTATATCCCAACCCGTAGCCGAACGGGTATAAGGGGGCGTTGCATACATCGCGGTATGCGCTGACATACATGCTGTTTTTCAGGGTATCGGGAATGCGCGGACGGCCGGTATTAAAGGAGTTATAATAGAGCGGGCACTGCCCTACCGCACGGGGGAAGGACATGCTCAGGCGCGCCGTCGGCTCTTCCTTCCCGAGCAATAGATCCGCAACCGCGTTGCCGCCCTCCGTGCCCGGCTGCCATACATACAATATTGCATCGCAATAAGGCTCTATTTCGGTGAGCACCTGCGGTCTGCCGCCAAAAATGACCGCTACGACGGAGTGCCCCGCCTCTTTGAGCGCCTTTACGAGCGCCGCCTGTGCCGGAGGGATGCTAATATCGGCACGGCTCGCCCCTTCGCCCGAATTATCGGACGGTTCGCCGATGCAGGCGATCACCGTATTTATGCCGCTGAGTTTTGCAAGGCCTGCCGGGGAAATGGACGGGAAAATTTCCCCAGCGGCGCGATTTGGGACTTTTCCTCCGCCGGAATCTGCGGTATAATAAACTGTTCTCCGCCGGACGCCGGCGGAGCCAAGAGACTTTAGACACGCGGAGGAACGGCCATGAACCATCACGAAATGCTGCTGCTGAAACTGGGGGAGGTGGTCCTAAAGGGACTGAACCGCCGGACCTTTGAGGACAAGCTGGTGAACAACGTCCGGCGGCGGCTCCGGAAGTGCGGCAGCTTCCAGGTGTACGTCCGGCAGAGCACCATCTACGTGGAGCCCCAGAGGGACGACTGCGACATGGAGGCGGCCCTGACCGCCGCCCGGCAGGTGTTCGGCATCGTCTCCGTGGTGCGGGCGGTGCCCTGCGAGAAGACGGTGGAGGCCATCGCGGCCACGGCGCGGGAGTACCTGGCCGGGGAGTTCGCCCGGGCCCGGACCTTCAAGGTGGAGAGCCGCCGGGCGGACAAGAGCTTCCCCATGAACTCCATCCAGATTTCCCAGGCGGTGGGCGGCGACCTGGCGGACGCCTTCCCTGGTGTGGCGGTGGACGTCCACAACCCGGACCTGACGGTCCACGTGGAGATTCGGGAGAAGTTTGCCTACGTCCACGGCCCGGCCCTGTCCGGCGCGGGAGGGCTGCCAGTGGGCACCGGCGGCCACGCGGTGAGCCTGCTCTCCGGCGGGCTGGACAGCCCGGTCTCCTCCTGGATGATGGCCCGGCGGGGTGTCCAGCTGGAGATGGTCCACTTTGTCTCCCCGCCCTACACCTCCCAGCAGGCCCAGGACAAGGTGCTGGAGCTGGCCCGGCTGCTGACGGCTTACTGCGGCACCATGGTGGTCCACATCGTCCCTTTCACGGAGATCCAGGAGGAGATCCGTCGGAAGTGTCCGGAGGAGTTTTTCACCCTGATCATGCGGCGGTTCATGATGCGGATCAGCCAGGCTATCGCTCGGCGGGCCGGGGCCCACGCCCTGGTGACCGGAGAGTCCCTGGGACAGGTGGCAAGCCAGACCATGCTGGCCCTGGGCGTCACGGAGGACGTGGTCTCCCTGCCGGTGCTGCGGCCCCTGATCGGCATGGACAAGGTGGAGATCATCCGGATCGCCCGGGAGATCGGCACCTACGACACCTCCATCCTCCCCTATGAGGACTGCTGCACCGTGTTCACCCCCCGGCACCCCGCCATTCGCCCCCAGGTGGAGGACGTCCGCGCCGCCGAGGCCGCGTTGGATGTGGAAGCCCTGGTCGCCAAGGCTCTGGAGGGGGAGCAGTGGGTGAGAGTGAAGAGCTGAGAGAACAGATAAAAGATAAAAGTTAAAAGATAAGAGATCGGGGTCCGATCTAGAATATCTTTTATATCTTATCTGCCCTGTGGATTTCGCTATGAGAGGAACGTGATTTGATGTCACATACAGCCGAAATCATCGCCGTCGGTACGGAGCTGCTGCTGGGCAACATCGCCAACACCAACGCCCAGGAGATCTCCCAGAGCCTGTCCGCCCTGGGGATCAACGTCTTCTGGCACACGGTGGTGGGGGACAACCCGGCCCGCCTGCGGGAGGCCCTGGACGTCGCCCGCCATCGGGCGGATATCCTGATCACCACCGGCGGGCTGGGGCCCACCTACGACGACCTGACCAAGCAGACCATCTGCGCCGCCTTCGGACGGAAGCTGGTGTTCCACCCGGAGATCCTGGAGGACATCCGGGCCTCCTATGAGCGGAACCTCCACACCCCCATGCCGGAGAACAATGCCCAGCAGGCGGAGCTGCCGGAGGACTGCACGATCTTCGATAACCCCGTGGGCACCGCCCCCGGCTGCGCCTTCCAGGAGGGGAGCGTCCATGTGCTGATGCTGCCGGGGCCGCCCCACGAGATGCGGACCATGCTGCGCCGCTGCGCGGTGCCCTACCTGCGGGCGCTGTCGGCGGAGATCATCGTCTCCCGCGACATCATGACTTTTGGGCTGGGGGAGTCCTTCGTGGACCAGCTGCTCCACGAGCGGATGAGCCATATGGAGAACCCCACGTTAGCTACATACGCCAAGCCCTGCGAGGTGCGCCTGCGGGCCACCGCCAAGGCCGCCAGCCGGGAGGAGGCGGAGGCCATGCTGGCCCCGGTGGTGGCGGAGGTCCGAAAGACCCTGGGGGACGTGGTGTACGGCGAGGACGTGGCCAGCCTGGAGGAGGTCTGCTTCGCCTTGCTGCAAAAGGCGGGGCGGACCCTGGCCACCGCGGAGAGCTGCACCGGCGGCCAGGTGGCGGCCCGGATCACCGCCCTGCCCGGGGTGTCGGCGGTGTACCGGGGCGGCGTGGTCAGCTACTGGACCAGCGTTAAGGAAAACGTGCTGGGGGTGCCTTGGGAGCTGCTGGATGCCCACGGCCCGGTGTCGGAGCCCTGCGCCCGGGCCATGGCCGAGGGGGCCCGGCGGATCACCGGCGCGGACCTGGCGGTATCCGTCACCGGCGTGGCGGGGCCGGACCCGGACGAGCGGGGCGTCGCCGTGGGCATCGCCTACATCGGCCTGGCCACGCCGGAGGGCACTTTCTGCCGCCCGGTGGACGCCGGGAAGCGGCGGCGGGATGTGCTGCAGAATTTGATTGCCAATCACGCCCTGGACGTGCTCCGGCGCTATCTCACCGGCCTGCCGGTCCAATAACAAGAACTCCCGCGTCGAAAAGACGCGGGAGTTCTTGCATGCTCTGACGAGTTTATTCTGTTTCCGTGTCGGCAAACCATCCCTGAACGGTTGCGTTCCAATCCGCCAGACACAGCTGTCCCACGCCAAAGGCCTGGGCCAACTGTATCCGCTCCTGGGCGGATTGCTGGGTCAGATACCAGGCCACCAGCGCGTTTTCGTTCTCATCTGCCCCAATGAGGTAGGCGCAGGCATACCGGCTGGAGTAGTGTTGCTCGCCGCTGGCCAGCAGCTCCGTCAGCTCCTCCTCGGAGAGGGTCACCTGCTGGCCCCGGGTGTTCCAGACCGTGGGCGCGGTGTCCAGCATCAGTGTCAGCTGGTCCATTCCCACCTGATCCCGGAGCGTGGCCAGGGTATAGTAGATCTCCTCCAGGGGATTTACCGGCGCGGTGGGGAAATCCCCCACCAGGTTCTCATAGGACCCGATCCGCAGGATCAGCCGGTCCGCCTCCTGGGCCAGAGCGGCGTAATCATAGCCGTCATAGGACTCGCCGGCCCACGCGGGGGCCTCCACTACCAGGTACAGCGGTGTGTCCGCCAGGACCTCGTCCAGCTCCTGGGCCAGCTGGGTCATGGCTCGCCGGTCCGTCCGATCCAGCTGGGGGATGTCCAGGATCAGGCCGTCATAGCCGTCGTCGGATACCGCCTGGGCCAGAACCGCCGCGGTCTCCGCCAGATCCGCGTCCAGGGCGGAGACGCCGCCCTCGACGTACAGCAGGGCCTCCGCCCCCGCCGCACGGGCCGCGTCCCGCATCTGGGCCGCGGTCTCCTGGGGGATCGTGGCGGTGACCGAGGGCTGATTCCCCACGCCGATCAGGCGGCCGGCGGGGATGGCGGCTTCGTCCAGGCCGGTCATGTCCGCAAGCTCCTCTCCCACCGCCGGAGCGGTGACCACGGCCAGCGTCTCCAGGGCGGCGCCGTGGAGCTTGTCATACAGCCGCATCAGGATCACCGCCACCTGCTCCCGTGTGGCGGTTTCGCCCGGGGCGAAGGTGGTGCTGGTGGTGCCGCTCATGAGGCCCAGATCATAGGCCATGGTGACGTAGCCCGCGTTGGTGGTCACGTCGGTGAAGGGCATCTCCAGGTCCTGCACGAGACCGGCCATGGTGCCATAGCCCAGTGCCCGCACCAGCATCACCGCCAGCTCCTCCCGGGTGATGGGGTCGTTGGGGCGGAAGTCATCCCGCTGGTCCGTGACGGCCCCATGATCATAGGTGGCCTCCACCGCGCCGGCGTACCAGGCGTCCGCCGGCACATCCTGAAAGACAGTTCTGCCGGAGGACTCCGCCTCCCAGCCGAAGAACCGGCACAGCACCACCGCGAAGGCCGAGCGGGTCATGTCCTCGCCCAGGCCGAAGCGGTCGGCGCTCTTTCCCTGGAAGAAGCCCAGGCTGACGCACCGTTGGATGCTCTCCGCCGCCCAGTGGCCGGCGGGCACATCCTGAAAGCCGGCGGCGGAGGCGGGCGCCGCCCCCAGGCCGAACAGCAGCGCGCACAGCGTCAGACACGCCGCCATGCGCTGAAAGCGTATTTTCATGTTGCATACCTCCCTGATGGGTTATTCTTGGCAAGACGCGGAATATTATAACAGATTTGGGGAAATCCGTCAAATTACCGCCGTATTTACCCGGCAGGGAGCGCCTGGAGAGGCGGAGCGGGGGCCCGAACATGAGTCCGGGCCCCCGCCGCATGGATGGGATTTACAGGTATTGATCCAGCACCGCCGTGAAGCTTTGGGGCGGCATGACGCCCACCTTGCGCTCCACCTCCACGCCGTTTTTCAAAAATACCACCGTGGGGATGCTCATGACCCCAAACCGGCGGGCCAGCTCCGGCTCCTCGTCCACGTTCACCTTGCCGGTGAGCACCTTGTCCCCGTACTGGGCCGCCAGAGCCTCCACCGTGGGGGTGAGCATCTTGCAGGGACCGCACCAGTCCGCCCAGAAGTCCACCATGGCCAGGGGGGCGGCCGCCACCGTCTGGTCAAAATCCGCCGTTGTCAAATGCCGTACTGCCATTTTTCATCGCTCCTTTATTTTTATTAATCCTCTCTATTTTGGGGTCTTGCCCGCCGCGTAAGCCGCGGCGCTCTGTCCCGCAATCAGGCCCTCTCCCACGGCCTTGGAGACCTGCAGGGGGCCGCCGGTGCAGTCCCCCGCCGCGAAGAGGCCCGGCAGGTTCGTGGCCATGGTCCGGTCCACCGCCACGTAGTCCCCCGCCAGCGCCAGGCCGGGGAACAGGTCCGCTGGGGCCATGGCGGGCCGCAGGAGGAACACGCCCTCCACCGGGACCGTCTCTCCGTCGCAGGTGACGGAGGTGACCTGGTTCCCGCCCGCGATGGAGCAGGTCCGGGGCCGGTCAAAATAGGTGACGGAGCAGCCGATTCCGGTGAGGTACTCCGCCTCCCGCCGGGCGGTGTCGCTGTAACCCAGCACCGCCACGGGTTTTCCCCGGTAGAGCATCCCGTCGCAGGTGGCGCAGTAGCTGACGCCCCGGCCCAGCAGCTCCGCCTCTCCGGGGAACTTCTTCCCCCGGGCCACGCCGGCGGCCAGCACCAGCGCCTTGGCGTGCTCCATGTCGCTGCCGATGCTGACATACCAGTCGTCCCCGGCCTGCACGGTGCTGAGGACCTTGCCCTCCCGGAACTCCGCCCCGGCGGCCTCCGCGTGGCGGCGGAACTGGGTGAGCATCTCCTTGCCGGAGAGGCCCGGCATGCCCAGGTGGTTATCCACCAGCTTGGACCGCCAGAGGGGATTCTCCTCCAGAGGGTTGGACACCACCAGTACCCGGCCGCCCCGGGCGCGGACGTTCAGCGCCGCGGACATCCCGGCGGGGCCGCCGCCGATCACCAGCACGTCATAGGACATAGGTATGCAGCTCCTCTCCCATCAAATCCGCCATCAGGTCTGCCGTCCGGGAGGACGACGCCCGGTAGTACACCTCGTTGCCCACCCGTTCCGCCTCCACCAGATGGGCGGCCCGCAGCCGCTGCAGATGCTGGGAAATGCAGGACTGGCTCACGCCGGTCTTGTTCTCGATGCAGCGGACGTTCCGGCAGCCCTCGGTCAGCAAAACGTGCATGATTTGCAGCCGGACCGGATGGGCCAGCGCCTTCAAAAGGGCTGCCTGCTTTTCATAGTCTATGCGTTTTTCCATGGGTTCACATCCCCTTTTGATGTAATATTAGATTATCAAAATATTCTAAGATGTGAAGTTGTTTTTGCAACAACGAAAAAATAACGTTTCAGTTGCTTTTGCCGCCGGAGTTTGCTACACTGGGAAAGGAGAAAACAGGGGGAGCCGGCGGGGTACCCCGCCGGCTCCCTATATTCGAAAAAGCGGCGGCGCCCAACCCAGAGGGGCGGATACTGCGCGGAACGCTGACTGGGGGCGCCCGGGCCGCTTGCACCATCCTATGCGGCCCCGCTGTGCCCCGTCACCGGGCACCGCCGCCCTGTCCCTGCCTGCCCCGCAGCCGATTCCAGAGAAAAGAGGTCCTTTTCGTGATTAAGATTGCTCCCTCCATCCTCTCCGCTGATTTTGCCAATTTGGAGCGGGATATCCGCCGGGTGTCCACCGCCGACTACCTCCACGTGGACGTCATGGACGGCGTGTTTGTCCCCAACATCTCCATTGGGCTTCCCGTGGTGGAGTCCATCCGCAAGGTGACGGACCTGCCCCTGGACGTCCACCTGATGATCGTGGAGCCGGTCCGGTATGTGGAGCGGTTCTGCGACGCCGGCGCCGACCTGGTGACGGTCCATCTGGAGGCGGACACGGAGGCCAACACCCACGCGGCCATCGCGAAGATCCACGCCAGGGGGAAGCGGGCCGGCGTGGTGCTTAAGCCCAAGACGCCTGCGGAGGCGGTGCTGCCTTTCCTGGAGGAGGTGGAGCTCATCCTGGTGATGACCGTGGAGCCCGGCTTCGGCGGGCAGAAGTTCATGGCGGATCAGATGGGCAAGGTCTCCCAGATCCGCCGGTGGATCGACGAGAGGAATCCCGCCTGCGAGCTGGAGGTGGACGGCGGCGTGGCCCCGGACACCTGCCGGACCTGCATCGATGCCGGCGCCAACGTGCTGGTGGCGGGCAGCGCCGTGTACAAGGCGGAGGACATCCCCGCCCGGATCGCCCAGCTGCGGGGCTGAGGGCCCCGCGGATCAGAAACCATCTTAAAGGAGCATCGACCCATGGAACATTTTCCCGCTCCCCTGGAGAAGCTGGTGGAGCAGTTCGCCAAGCTGCCGGGCATCGGCAGCAAGTCCGCCCAGCGGCTGGCCTTCTACGTCCTGGGCCTGCCGGAGGCGGAGGCCCGGGAGTTTGCCGACGCGATCCTGGACGCCAAGCGCAGCGTTACCTGCTGCCCGGTGTGTCAGAACTTCACCGCCGGGGGGCTTTGCCCCATCTGCGCCTCTCCAAAGCGGGACGCCTCCACCATCTGCGTGGTGGCGGACCCCCGGGACGTGGCCGCCATGGAGCGCTCCCGGGAATACAACGGCCGCTACCACGTCCTCCACGGGGTGATCTCCCCCATGAACCACGTGGGACCCGACGACCTGTCCATCAAGTCCCTGGTGGAGCGAGTGGCCCAGGGGGGCGTGCAGGAGGTCATCATGGCCACCAACCCGGACACGGAGGGGGAGGCCACCGCCATGTATCTTGCCCGGCTGCTGAAGCCCTTTGACGTGCGGGTGACCCGGCTGGCCTACGGCATCCCCGTGGGCGGCCACCTGGAGTTTGCCGACGACGCCACGCTCATGCGGGCCCTGGAGGGCCGCCGGGAGATGTGAGAAAGCCGGATGCAGAGACCTGCATCCGGTTGGGACTGTCAAAAAAGGCAAAGCCCCTTTCGACAAAAGACCGCAGCCTGCTGGGCGCAAGATTTTGTCCGCTTGCAGCGGACAAAATTCACACTTGCAGGCAGAGAGGTGTTTTCCCCGACGCACGTGTCGCCGGAGAAAACCGATTGGATTTGATTTGCGCCTGCGGGCGCAAACTCTGCGAGGCTTTTTCAACAAGCTGGACCAGATGCGGGAAACCGCATCCATTTTTTGCACTTTCCATGCAATGAGATTTATTTGTATCTTTTTTCTTGACATGCCCCCATGAAAGTGATATATTTGTCTTGTTAAGAGATAAATATATCTTAAATGGAGGGACCTGTTATGAACAAGCGTGCTTGGAAACGCACGATCCTGCTGGGGGTGGGCAGCGTGTTGCTGCTGGCGGCGGCCTCCTGGTACACGGCGGTGTACAATGACTCCCGCCTTCTGGTGCCCATGGACTTCTCCACCTATGTTTTCCAGCTCCGGGACCTGCCCATGATCCTGGCCATGGCGCTGTTCACGGCGTATATCCTGTACCTGGTGGTGCTGCTGGTGCGGGTCACGCTGCGGAGCCGGAAGCAGGACGCCTCCCGCACCCGGGCCATCCGGCCCCAGTTGGGGTTCCTGGGCTTTTTTGGCTTCCTGGGCTTCGGCGGCTTCTGGACCTACGCCTTCAACGGGGCCATCTTCCCCTTTGTCTTTTTCATGTTCTTCGGTTTTTTCGGCTTCTTCTACGAGGGGAAGCTCTCCAACACCTTCATGGACGAGCGGTACCGGGAGAACCAGCGGCGGGCGCAGCTGGCGGCCAGCCGCACGGCCCTGAGCATCATCTTCCTGGCCACGCTGCTGCTGGGGCAGGGGCGGCTGCTGGGGAGTTTGGAGTACACCCTGATCGCCTATGTGATCGTGGTGACGCTGGCCCTGGCCCTGGAGATGTTCCTGGCGGAGTACCTGCTCTATCACTATGACCACGACGACCCGGCCGGGGAAAGCGAGGGGTGAGGGATGCCGGAGTTCGAGTGCCGCCTGAAGAAGTACCGCCAGCTGAAGGAGCTGACCCAGGAGCAGCTGGCGCAGCAGGTGGGTGTCCGCCGGGAGACCATCATGCGGCTGGAGAAGGCCCAGTACAACCCCTCTTTGAAGCTGGCGGTGGACATCTCCCGAGCGGTGGACGCGCCCATTGAGGAAATTTTCATCTTCCCGTGAGAAAAATTTGAAGAGCGGAAAAGGGGCGGCACGCTGTGCCGCCCCTTTTGTTTAATTTTTGGGGCCGCCCAGCTGCTCCAGGCCCATGCAGAACAGCCCGATCCCCAGCAGGGACAGGCCGCTTCGGACATCGATCTGCCCCAGCCAGGCCAGCACCGTCACCGCCGCGCCCATGGCCACCGGGACGGCCCGGAGGATCAGGCGGGCCGTCCGAGCGGCCTCCCCGGGCTTTTCCGCCGGCTGCTCCGCCGTCTGGGCCCGGAGCAGCTCCTCCACGGACACGCCCAGGATGTCCGCCAGCTTCGGGATGGCGGTGATGTCCGGGCAGGACAGGTTCCGCTCCCACTTGGAGACCGCCTTGTCCGTCACGCCCAGCTGCTCCGCCAGCTCCAGCTGGGTCATTTGCCGTTCCTTCCGCAAGGAGGCGATCATCGCCCCCAGGGTCTGCTGCTGCATGGTGGTTCCCCCTTGTTTCATCTGGTACCAGAATACCATTCATCCGGCCCCGGCGCAACCGACAGGGAGTTCCCCCCGGTAAACCAACAGTTTAGCGGCCGCTTACACGGGCGTTTTGGGGCCCTGCTGCGAGAACAGCGGTCCGGCAGTGCTGCCGGACCGCTGTTGGATGAAATCACATGAGGTTGTAGAGGATCTTGGCCATCTGGCCCCGGGTGATGTTGGCGTTGGGGCGGAAAGTGCCGTCCGTGTAGCCGCTGATGACCCCCTGGGCCACCATGGTCTGGATGTAGTAGGTGGCGTAGGAGGGGATGGAGGAGGCGTCCGTGAAGGTCAGCTCCGTGGTGGCGTAGCCTTTCTCCTGGGTTCGGCCGATCATGGCGGCGGCCTGGGCCCGGGTCAGGGAGCTGTTGGGGTTGAAGTACAGCTGTCCATCGGAGCCGGTGGAGCCGTTGATGATCCCCTCACTGTACAGGGCCTTGACGGCGGGCAGGGCGTAGTCCGCGATGGAGCCGGCGTCGGCGAAAGGCAGTGTCACGTTGGCGTAGTCCGCCTCATTCAGCCCCAGGTAGCGGTAGAGCATTGCCGCGAACTGGGCCCGGGTGATGTTCTGGTTGGGCCGGAAAGTGCCGTCGGCGTAGCCGGTGGTGATGCCGGCGTTATATAGGAAGTCCACAAAGGTGGCTGCCCAGTAGTCCTGGGTGTCCGTGAAGGAGGGGGTCCAGTCCGTGCTGACCGGCACGTCGTAGGAGGCCCGGTCAATGTTGCCGGAGGCATCCCGGGCGGTGACGGTGATCCGGTGGGGCTTCCCGTCGGAGACCAGGGAGGTGGAGAGGGCGCCGGTGGAGGCGTTATAGGTGAAGGTCTGGTCCGCGCCGTCCCAGGTGACGGTGATGGAGCTCTGGGGCAGGACCCCGTCCACGGCGTCGGTGACGGCGGCGGTCAGGGATGTGCCGCTGGCGCTCAGAGTGACGGAGGGGGCCTCCGTGTCCACGGTGCCGTTGAAGGTGGCAACGATCTGATCCAGATAGATGGTGCCGTTCTGAGGCGTTCCATACTGATAGGACAGTTCGCCGGTCTCCTCGTTCCAGACCTCCTCGGTCTGGCCGGAGATCTCCAGAGCGGTCAGCTGCGTGCCGCCGGCCGGCAGCACCACGCTGCACTGTCGCCAGCCGGTAAAGTCCAGGGTGCAGACCGGCAGCGTCTCCCCCGCCGCCGTCAGGAAGGAGAGGGTATTGCCGGAATTGTCCCCGTAGACCCAGAGATTCAAGCCGGTGTACAGCGAGGAAATCGTGTAGTCCATCAGGCAGCTGGCGCTGTTGGGATTCCGGCTGTAGGACAGCTCCACGGAGGATCTGCCGTAGGCCACGTAGTTCAGGTCGCTGTTCTGGGTGATGCTGAGCCCGCCGGTGGGCGTGGGGCTGTTGAGGGTGCCGACGCCGTCCTCGAAGTCCTCCACGGTCTGGAGGGCCATGTTGGAGACCGTCACCTGCACCGTGGCGGTGCGGCCGCCGGCGGTGGCGGTGATGGTGCCGGT
>CAJFNE010000043.1 GCA_904393855.1 uncultured Oscillibacter sp.
CGTCGGCCCCTACGGGACGGTATGAGGGGCAGGCCTGTGTGTTTGCCTGGTCGCCGAGTTCTCGTCACCCCCGTAGGGGCGGATGCCCACATCCGCCCGCCTTGCCAGATCCCCATTTACCACCAAGCAAAGCGCAAGCGAATGAAGAAAGACAGGCCTTTCAACAACCACCCCGAAGTGTCTGCCGGACCGGCACACGCGGGGGCAGAGCGGAGCGAATGCCCGAGTCCGGTGCGAGCCGGTAGAAGATTACCCTGTTTTTGCCAGCACCGATTCGGAAGACCCCCGTTTTAAGCAAACCTGCACGCAAGTGCAGGTTCTGCGCTAAGCGATTTTTTCTTTTGGACCGTCCACGGCCCGTTTGTCTCCGGCCTAAGTGCCGCCGCTCATGCGGCGGTTGGCCTACGACACGCGCCTGCGGGCGCAGTCTTTTTGTCAAGAACAAAAAGAAAATGGGGGGTGGAATGTTGCGGCCATCGCCGCATTCCCGTCCGATCCGGACATCTAACTCAACAGCGCATTGATCTCCTCAATTTCCAGATCCTGCAGCGCCCAGTTGATCCCATACCCCACCACCTTGGACAGGTCCCGCACCTGCTGGTCGATGTCCCGGGGCGTCACCATCAGGTTCTGCCGGCTCTCCCGGAGCTTTCCCTCGTCCACCTCCGTGAGGCCGGACTCCTCCAGCAGGTCCGCCGCCAGCGTGGCGGCGTCCACCACCGTGGGGATGCCCACGGCGAACACCGGCACCCCCAGGGTCTCCTGGTTCAGGGCGGAGCGGTGGTTCCCCACGCCGGAGCCGGGGACGATGCCGGTGTCGCTGAGCTGCACCGTGGCGCACACCCGCTCGCACCGGCGGGAGGCCAGGGCGTCAATGGCGATGACCAGCGCCGGCTGCACCTCCGCCACCAAGCCCCGCACCGCCTCGGCGGACTCCACCCCCGTGGTGCCCAGCACCCCGGAGCGGAACACCGCCACCGGCCGGAAGCCGGAGAAGTGCTTGGGCATGGCGGAGATCAGGTGCCGGGTGACCAGCACGCTGTCCGCCGTCAGAGGGCCCACGGCGTCCGGCGTCATGGCGGCGTTGCCAAGGCCCACCACCAGGGCCGGGCCCTCCGGCGGCAGCAGCTCCTTCAGCTGGCTGCCCACCGCCCGGACCGCCCGCTCGAAGAAGTCCGCCTTCCGCTGCCAAAAGGTGGTGAGATCAATGGTGAGATAGCTGCCCTGGGGCTTCCCCAGGGCCTCCGCGCCTTTCTCGTTCAGAATGTCCACCCGGGTGAGGGGATACCCCTCCAGCTTGGTTTTCGTGGCCTTGACGCCGGAGAGCCGGGAGGTGCGCTCGGCGGATTCCTGCCAGAGTTCCCGGGCCTCCAGGGCCAGGTCGGTGCGTTTTGTGAACATGTGTCAGCCCCCCAGCACTAAATCTTGTGGTTTTGCTTCTAGGTTTTGCGGGAAGAGATACGATATACACGAATTTTAAAAAAATCGAAAAAAAATGCTTGCTTTTTCCGCCGATTCCTGCTAAAATATCATCCTGCACGGTGGAAAAATCCGCTGAATTTGCCAAAGGAGGTGTTTGGTTTGCCGAATATCAAGTCTGCCAAGAAGCGCGTTCTGATCGCAGAGGCGAGAAACGCCCGCAACAAGGCCGCGAAATCCGATCTGAAAACCGCCATCAAGAAGTTCGAGGCTGTTGCCGCAGAAGGCAATCGCACCGAGGCCGAGGGCGCGTACAAGGTCGCCGTGAAGAAAGTCGATCAGGCTGTGGCCAAGGGGATTCTGCACAAGAATACGGCCGCTCACCGCAAGAGCGCTCTGACCCTGAAGTTCAACAAGATCGGCTGATTGCATGGAAGCTGAAAGGACATCCGCTGGATGTCCTTTTTCTTTTTGCCCGTCACCGCCAGAGCCGCCAGAGCAGGAGGGACAGCAGCGTCAGGGCGGCGCCGGGGAGCAGGGAGAGGAAGAAGCGGGGGGACCCGAACTCCCACAGGGCCGCGCCCAGCAGTGTGGAGGCGGCCACCCGGGGGAAGCTGCCCAGGGCCCCTCCGGCCAGATACGCGCCCCAGGGGACGCCGGCGGCGCCCAGGTAGAAGCTGAATAGGTCGCCGGGAGCCGCCCCCGCCAGCCGCAGGAGGAACACGGTCCGCCCGGGGCGCAGGGTGGGGTCCGCCGCCGCCAGCTGGGGCCAGCGGGCGGCCAGCGCCGCCAGGTCCGCCTGCTGACGCCGGCCCAGGAGATAGGGCGTCACCTGGGCGATCAGCACGCCGGAGAGGTTCACCGCCAGCGCCGCTGGAAAGGGGAACAGCAGTCCCCCCGCCGCCTCCAGCGCCGCCACAGGGAAGGCCACCGACAACCCCTTCAGGGCGTACAGTGCCCATAAAAAAACTGCCGCCAGCCAGGTCTGCCGGGGGGAGAGGGAGGCGATGCCGGCCGCGGTCAGATGGTCCCGCAGGGGCCAGACGGCCGCGGCGCCAATGCAGAGTATGGCCAAGGGAAGCCACCAGCGTTTCTTCATGGTCCTGCCTCCGAAATCTGTCGAACTAGCAGGAATAGTATGTCCCAACAGGTGCGAAAAAAGAAGCTGTTTTGCAGAACAGCTTCTTTTTCCTGCGCTCAGGCGGCCGGAGGCAGGTCCACCACCAGCGGCGGGGTCCCGCCCTCCGGATCGGTCTGCCCGGCACTCTCCCCGGAGCTCCCGCCGGACCCCGAGGGGGTCTGCCCGGTGGAGGGAGTCTCCGGCGTGGTCTCGCCGGATGTGCCGGGGTCCGTGGTTTCACCGGATGTGCCGGGGACCGAGGTCTCGCCGGACGTGCCGGGGTCCGTGGTCTCCGGCACATCGCCCGGGCCCACGACGGGGGTATCCGGCTCCTCCACGGCGGGCCCCCGGAGGATCACCTGGTTCCGGGCCTTGTAGTCGCTGGTGGCCTCATAGCTGGAGGAGATCAGGTTCCCGTCGGCGTCGTAGAGGTTCCGGTAGGTGCGGTACTTGTACCCGGTGTAGGGGGTGGTCTTCACCTGCTCCGTGCCGGGGGCCAGGGTGGGATCGTCCTCATAGATCGTCTCGTAGGGGGTGGTGGAGAGGTACTCGTTGGTGATCTTGGCGGTGACGCCGGTGAGGTTGGTGCCCAGGATCTGGACCGTCAGGTAGTTATTCTCATAGGAGGTGACGATCTTGATGGGGTAGTCCGTGTTGTTGGTGAACTTGTAGTCCGGCCCGCCCCAGGACACCGTGGCGTCCATCCCCGCCGCGATATAGGAGGGGATGTAGCGGTGGGCGTACCGCTCCGTGATCTCCAGGTTGGACCGCAGGCAGGCCAGATACAGCGTGGAGGAGGTCTGGCAGATACCGCCGCCGATCTCATCCACGGTCTCCCCCTGCACGTAGGCGGGGGCGGCCTGATAGCCCCGGGCGGCGGTCCGCTGGCCCACCGCCTCGTTGTAGGAAAAGAGGTCGCCGCTGTTCATCACATAGCCGTTGATGGAGGCGGCGGAGAGCTTCACGTTGGATTTCCGGGCGGAGGTGCCGCCCACACGGGTGGTGCACTCGCCCAGCACATCCCGGAACAGCAGGGACTTCAGTTCCTCCGCCGTGACGGCGGGCAGCTCCACCTGGGCGGGGATCGTGACGGTCTCACCGGGCTCCGCCGCGTCCATGGCCGCCTGGGCGGCCTCCACGTCGAACTCCGCCCCCGCCTGCTCCGGGACGATGGAGTCCGTCTCCGCGTCGTAGGAGGCGTTTTGTACCTCGCCGGAGCATTCGTCATAGATCTCCTGGGCCGTCAGGGTCTGGGCGGGCCGCAGTACATAGGGGATGTTCAGCGTCAGGTCCCCGTCCCAGTAGGGGGCGGAGAGGGCCTGCATCAGCGTCAAGGAGCTCACGGCCCGGCCGTCCCGGGCGGTCTGGATGGAGATGCCTTCCTCCGTCACCTGGTAGGCGGCGTCCACCGGCTCCTGCGTCAGAGACTCCGCCAGGGTCTCGGCCAGGTCCGCCGCCCTGCCCTCGTCCACAGTGATCAGAGCGCTGATGCCGTAGAGCATGCCCTGGTGGGTCAGGTACCGCCAGCCGGCCTCCCACCAGTTGGCCCCGTATAGGGGGGACTCGTATGCGTCCTGGGCTGCCTGGTCCAAGTCTACCTGGATGTCTAAGTCCGCCACGGCCACAGTGGCATCCGGCGCTTCCGGCCGCTCCTTCGGGGGATACTCTCCGTCTGGGTAGAGATAAATGCTGATATGAGCGGTGGGCAGGGTGCTCTCCAACCGCTCCGCAGCCTCCTCCACCGTAAGTCCACTCAGGTCCTGGCCCAGCACCACCGTGCCCTTCCAAATTTCCGGCCGGTTCACCGCATAAGCGCACAGCCCCAGATAAGCGGCCAACAAAACCGCCAGAAGGATTCCAATGATGACCAGCGGCTTCCGTCCGCGCTTCTGCACCCGGGCACCGCCCTCTTTCTGTACCGTGGTTTCCCTGATCTGTTCCATGATGCCCTCCCGCAGCTGTGCCAATGAAACAGCATTTCCTGCATGTTTTCGTTTATTCTAACACGGTTTTATAAAAAAAGTGATTACAATATCGTAACAAGTAAGAAAAAACTGGGAAACAATGGACCCGTCAGCGCCGCTTGGGGGACTGCTTGGGGATGCGGATGGTCAGGAGGATGGCGTCGTCCGTGTCCCGCCGCTCCGTCTGGGCGTCCACCCCCGCCTCCCGCACCAGCCGCAGCCCCCGGTCCAGGCTGTTGAGGAACAGCCGCACGTCCTTCATGATGAAGGTTTTGCGCCGCCGGGGCGGGGTGGTCTGCAGGGCGTTCAGCCGCCGCTCCACGTACTGCTCCGCCTGGGCCACGGTGAGATGCTTTTCCGCCATGTGCCGCAGGGCGGCGAGCCGCTCCTCCTCGTCCTCCAGCCGCAGCAGGCACCGGGCGTGGCGCTCCGTCAGACCGGCCTCCATGAGGATGCGGCGGCACGCGGGAGAGAGGCGCAGCAGCCGCAGCTTGTTGGCCAGGGCGGAGGGGGAGCGTCCCAGCCGGGCGGCGGCCTCCTCCTGGGTGATGCCGGTCTGGGCCAGGTAGTCCGCGATGGCGGCGGCCTCCTCCAGGTAGTGCAGGTCCTGACGATGGAGGTTTTCCACCAGGGCCAGCAGGGCGGCGTCCCCGTCGTCCGCCTGCCGCTCCACGCAGGGCACGGTTTTCAGCCCCGCCATCAGCGCGGCCCGCAGCCGCCGCTCCCCGGCGATCAGCTCCCAGGCCTCGCCCCGGCGGCGCACCGTCAGGGGCTGGAGGAGCCCATGGCGCCGGATGGAGTCCGCCAGAGTTTCCAGCTCCGCCGGGTCAAAGCTGCGCCGGGGCTGATAGGGGTTGGGCTGGATGGCCTCCGGCGGCAGGGCCAGCACTTCCCGCGGTTCTGTCATGCAGACCGCCTCCTTTTCCAATTTCCACCATTGTACAGGCGGCGGCGGAAAAAGTCGGGGGGAATCTGTCGAAGGGACCGGCAAAAAAAGCGCACGGCTGCTGCCGTGCGCCAGTGGATATCCAGATGGAAGCCCCGCCGGGAGGGGCTCACCGGCAGGTGAAGGCATACCAGCCGTCATCGCTTTGCTGCTCCAGGATGGTCAGCCCTGCCTCCCGCAGCTTGGCGGCCACCTCCTCCGCCCGGGTATCGATGATGCCGGAGCAGAGGAACAGCCCGCCGGGGCGCACCAGGGTGTGGACCAGGGGCGCCAGGGGGATGATGACGTCCGCCACGATGTTGGCCAGCAGGAGGTCGTACCCGCTGCCCAGGGAGGAGCGGAAGTCCTCGTCCGTCAGCAGGTCCCCCACCCGGACCGTGTAGGTGACCGGGCCGATGCCGTTGAGGGCGGCGTTGTCTCGGGCCACAGTGAGGCACTGCTCGTCGATGTCCACCGCCAGGGCGGAGGCGGCCCCCAGCCGCACCGCGGCGATGGAGAGGATGCCGCTGCCGCAGCCCACGTCCAGCACCCGCTCGCCGCCCTGGACGTGCTTCTCCAGGGCCGTCAGGCACAGGCGGGTGGTGGCGTGGCTGCCGGTGCCGAAGGTGAGGCCCGGGTCCAGGATCAGGGGCACCCGCCCGGTGGCCAGGTCCGCCTGGACCTGGGGATCTTTCTGGAGCCACTCCGGCACCACCAGCAGCCGGCTCCCGATCTCCAGGGGCTTGTAGTACTGCTTCCAGTTGTTCTCCCAGTCGGCGTTTTCGATGTCCTTCAGGGTCAGCAGCAGGGTGCCGCAGTCGTCCCGGCTCTCCTTGAGCTTCTGGAGGGCGATGCGGACCTCTCCCAGCTTGGCAAAGCCCGCGTCCCCCGCCAGCAGGTAGAAGGTGACCTGGGACTTGCCCCGCATCTCCCGCTCCAGCTCCTCGTCCACGTAGTCCCAGTGGGGACGGGTTTCCTCCAGAAATTCCTGGAACTCCTCCTCGTCGCGGATCATCACGTTGTCGATATCCAGGGAGGAGAGAAGGGCCGTCACCGGGTCCAGGCCGTCATGGGTGGTGTCAATCTGCAATTCCAGCCAGTGCATGGGAAGACTCCTTTCCTGCTTACCGCTTGGTGCCCACAAAGAACAGCGCCACGGTGCCGGGGCCGGCGTGGTTGCCGATCACCGGCCCGATGTAATTGATGCGGATGTCCTCCACGCCCATGCGGCGGCGGATC
Organism: uncultured Oscillibacter sp.; assembly: GCA_904393855.1. Lineage (GTDB taxonomy): Bacteria > Bacillota > Clostridia > Oscillospirales > Oscillospiraceae > Oscillibacter. The sequence goes on from CAJFNE010000043.1 coordinate 6,668, forward strand.
TCGCCGGCCACAAACTGGGCGTCCTCCAGACAGTCGCCGTGGGAGATGAAGACGGTCTGCTTGGCCGGCTCGATGGCGGTCTGCTCCATGCGGTCCACCAGCGCCGTCAGGGAGGCGCGCCGGCCCCGGCTCTTGCTGACCGCCACCAGATGGCCGCCGTCGTCCACATGCAGCACCGGCTTGATGGACAGCATGCTGCCGAAGAGGGCCGTGGCGGCGCTGATGCGGCCGCCCCGCTTCAGGTGGTTCAGGTCGTCCACCGTGAACCAGTGGCAGATGCTGCCCTTGGTGGCCTCGGCATAGTCCCGCAGCTCCTCCAGGGACTTCCCGGCCTGCTTCTGCCGGGCGCAGAGGTAGGCCAGCAGGCCCTGGCCCAGGGAGGCGCAGAGCGTGTCCACCACATAGACCGTTCCCTCGGGATAGGCCTCCTGCATCTCCTGGGCGGCGATGACGGCGGACTGATAGGTGGTGGACAGGGCGGAGGAGAAGCAGAGGCACAGGACGTCCTTTCCGCTCTCCAAAACCGGGCGCATGGCCGCCTCGAACTCCCCCACGTTGATGGCGGAGGTGGTGGCGGTCTCACCGGCCCGGACCCGGCGGTAGAAGTCGGCGAACGCCAGCTCCCGTCCGTCCAGATAGTTCCGGTAGGTGGCGCCGCCCATCTCCAGGCTCAGAGGCAGCACCGTCAGGTCCAGCTCCTCCGCCAGCTGGGCGGTCATATCGCAGCAGCTGTCCGTCATCAGGATATAGTCTCGCATATCATTCACGCTCCTTTTTGGTTTTCTTGGCTGGCTGGGAGGTCTCCGCCTCTTTCTGCTGGCGCAGCAGACTGACGTACCGGCTGCTGGCCACGCCGGCGGCGTAACTCAGCAGGGCGAAGTGGATGGCGTTGTCCGCCAGGGACATCGCCTCATCCCGGGACTCCATCTCCCCGGCGGTGATGTTCAGGGCCTTGTCCAGGCTGGCGCAGAAAGCGGCATAGCCGTCTTGAATGGGCCGGTCGCCCTGGAGCTCCTCCCGGATCAGCAGGTCCATGTCCCGGGTGGACATGACGTGCTTGAGCACACAGATGGCGGTGAGATAGGCCAGATGCGTGCGGTTGTACTTCTTGCCCTCGGCCCGGGGCACCAGCCCGCTCTTCGTGTAGTTGTTCACCATGGCGGCGGTGAGGCCGTCATCCTCCTGGGACCGAATCACCTGCCGGTCCATGTAGCTGAGGACCTGATCCATATACAGGGGAAAGTCCGGCAGATGGTCCCAATCCACCGGGCGCTGCTGCCGCAGACGCTCCTGTAGTTCCGTTAAATCAGACATGGGTGCCTCCTTTGCATCATGCTTCCAGATAGCTAGAAGTGTATCACCCGAAAATGATTTTGTAAACCATATTTTGCGAAAATGATTATGAAAATGAGATTACTTTCCCACGCAGAACCGGGAGAAGATCCGGGAGACGATTTCCTCCCGGGCGGTGCGGCCCGTCAGCTCTCCCAGGGCGTCCAGGGCCTCCTCGGCGTCGGTGAGGACCGCGTCGGGAGTGAGGCCGCTCTCCAGGGCCTCCAGGGCCCGGCGGACCGCCTCCAGGGCCCGGCGGGCGGCGTCCTCCTGGCGCTGGTCGGTCAGCAGGCTCCCCGCCTCCCCCGGTTCTCCGGCGGGGAAAATCTCCGCCACGGCGTCCTCCAGCAGATCCAGCCCGCCGGGAGTCACAGAGCTGAGAGAGAGGAACGCATCCGGCGTCCGGGCGTTTTTGTCCTGCCTCAAAATGTGGGCAAAACCCTCAGGCAGCAAGTCACTCTTGCTCATGGCGACAATATAGTGGGGGGCGGTTTGCGCCAGAGTCAGGATTTCTTGGTCCTCTGCCGTGATGCCCCCAGTGCCGTCAACCAGAACGATCACCAGGTCAGCGGAGGCCACGGCCCGGCGGGACCGTTCCACGCCCAGCTTTTCCACGGTGTCCTCCGTGGCCCGGATGCCGGCGGTGTCCGTGAGCCGCAGCAGCACCCCGCCGCAGACCACGGACTCCTCCACGGTGTCCCGGGTGGTGCCGGGGATGTCGGTGACGATGGCCCGCTCATACCCCGCCAGGGCGTTGAGCAGGGAGCTCTTCCCCGCGTTGGGCCGGCCCACGATGGCGGTGCGGACGCCGGATTTCAGCACCTTGCCCCGCTGGCAGCTTGCCAGCAGGCGGGCAAGGGCCTCCTCCGCGGACCGGAGGGATGCGGCGATCTCTGCGGGCCGGACGTCCTCGATGTCCTCGTCCGGGTAGTCCACCACGGCGTAGAACCGGGAGGTGATCTCCAGCAGGGCGTCCTGGATGGGCTCCAGGGTCCGGCGCAATCCGCCCTCCAGCTGGGCGGCGGCGTTGCGGGCGGCGGCGGCGGTCTCCGCGTCGATCAGGTCGATGACGGCCTCCGCCTGGGTCAGGTCCAGCCGGCCGTTCAGAAAGGCCCGCTTCGTGAACTCCCCGGCCTGGGCCTGCCGGGCCCCGGCAGCAAAGAGAGATGCCAACAGTTCCCGCAGCACCACCGGGGAGCCGTGGCAGTGGAACTCCGCGCAGTCCTCGCCGGTGAAGCTGCCGGGGCCGGGGAACCGGACGGCCAGGCCCTGGTCCACCACCCGGCCCGCCGCGTCCAGCATTTCGCCAAAGACCAGCTTCCGGGGCGCCTGTTCCCCAAACGCCCTGCCATTGGCGGCGCGGAACACCCGCTCACACAGGGCGAAGCACCCCGCCCCGGATACCCGCACGATGCCGATGGCGGTGGGATTCCCGCCGGTGGCGATGGCGGCAATGACGTCCATCAGACCATCTCCTTTTCCATAACGTAGTTCATGAGCAGCTGCCCCCGGCGCTCTACCTGCTGGGCCCGCAGCACCCGGTAGCCCCGGGCCTCAAAGAAGGGGCGGGCGGTGATGGAGGCGTGGACCGTCACGCGGTCCACGGGGTACAGCGTCTCCAGAAAATCGCAGAGGACCGTTGCAATCCCCTGGTGCTGGCAATCCTTACGGACATACAGCAGATCCAGATAGCCGTCGGGACCGATGTTCCCGAAGCCCAGGAGCCGCCCGTCCTCCTCCGCCGCCAGGGTGGTCCGGCTCAGGAGGGACGATTCCCAGGCGGCGGCATCGTAGTCCGCGGGGGCCCAGGCGTCCAGCTGGGCGGGGGTGTAGTCGGCGGCGCAGACGGCGTGGACCGTGTCATAAAACAGCCGCCGCAGGGCAGGGGCGTCCGCCGGGCGGCAGGAGCGGAGGACCCGGCCGGGGCGGCCGGTCCGGTGGAGGATGCCCCCGTGGTAGCAGAAGCAGGTGGTCCAGGGCAGCGCCTCCAGCCGGCGGAGGGTGCGCTGGGCGGCGGGCAGGTCCAGGGCGAACTGCGGGTTGGCCACGGCCAGATGCCCCGCCTCCGCCACCGCCGCGTCGCCGGTGATCAGCGTGGAGCGGTCCGGGAGGTAGAGGGAGCAGTGGCCCGGCGTGTGGCCGGGGGTGGCCAGCACCCGGCAGCCGCCGCAGCCGGGGAGGGGGTCCCCGTTCCGGAGGAGCCGGTCCGTCGGGACGGGCTCCACGGCGGCCAGCCGCCGGCAGAACTGCAGGCCCCAGGCCTGGGCCTCCGGCGGCAGGGAGGGCTGCAGCGCCTCCGCCTGGGCCAGGCGCAGGGACTTCCGCGCCCCGGAGAGGTAGGGGGCCTCCTCCGCGCCGGTCATCACCGGGAGATGGGGGACGGCCCGCTTGAGCTGGGCCAGACCGCCCACGTGGTCGTCGTCATGGTGGGTGAGGAACACGCCGGTCAGGTCGGCGGCGCGCAACCCCAGGGGGCGGAGGGCCGCCTCCAGCAGAGGCAGGGAGCCGGGATAGCCGCAGTCCACCAGGACGGCCTGGGCGCCGTCCAGCAGCAGGGTGGGGAAGAGAATCTGCCGTCCCGTCTCCCCAACGTAGGAGAGCGGCAGGGGCAGGACCGTGGTCATGACGGCCTCCTTTCTGAAAAACGGAGACCGGACAGGCGCTGAGGCCCGTCCGGTCTGGAAAAAATCGAGTTACTTGATCCGCTCGCCGGCGGCCTCCTTGGCACGGATTTCCTTCATGGCGTCCTTGTGGGAGAGGTTCACCCGGCCCTTTTCGTCGATGTCGGTGACCTTCACCCACATCATGTCGCCCACCTTGCAGGCGTCCTCCACCTTCTCGATCCGGTGGTCGGCCAGCTTGGAGATGTGGACCAGGCCGTCCTTGCCGGGGGCCAGTTCCACGAAAGCGCCGAAGGTCATGAGCCGCACCACCCGGCCGTAGTACAGCTTGCCCACCTCGGGCACGAACACGATGTCGTCGATGCACTTCTTGGCGGCGTCGCAAGAGGCGGCGTCGGCGGAGGCGATGAAGATGGAGCCGTCGTCGTTGATGTCGATCTTGGCGCCGGTGTCGGCCACGATCTTCTGGATCACGCTGCCGCCCTTGCCGATGACGTCCCGGATCTTGTCGGGATCGATGTGCATGGTGATCATCTTGGGAGCGTACCGGCTGACCTCCTTGCGGGGCTGGTCGATCACGGGCAGCATGATCTGGTCCAGGATCTCGCACCGGGCGTCGTAGGTGATGTCCAGGGCGTTCTTGATGATCTCCATGGTCAGGCCGTCGTTTTTCAGGTCCATCTGGATGGCGGTGATGCCCTTCTTGGTGCCGCCCACCTTGAAGTCCATCTCGCCGTGGAAGTCCTCCACGCCCTGGATATCGATGAAGGTGGTGAAAGAGCCGTCGTCATCCTGGATCAGGCCGCAGGAGATACCGGCCACCGGGGCCTTGATGGGCACGCCGGCGTCCATGAGGGCCAGGGTGGAGCCGCAGATGGAGCCCTGGGAG
>CAJFNE010000044.1 GCA_904393855.1 uncultured Oscillibacter sp.
GATCTCCGCCGCCTTGGCCGCATCCTCCTCCGTCTCGCACTGGAGGAACACCAGCTCATTGACGATGGAGGACATCATGGGCATCTTGGCCACCAGCTGTTTCGTGTTCAGCTCGCTGAGGCCGGGGTAGTAGCTCTCCAGCATATCCGCTTCGATGCTGGTCATCAGCAGGTCGTCGGGACCGCTGTTTTCCGCGTCCTCGGTCCAGCCGTACTTCTCCGCCAGGCCCGCATAGAAACTGTTCAGCGCCACATCGGAGGTATCCGGGACATCCGTGTTCCCCGTGTCCCCGCCGCAGGCGGTGGCGGTCAGCAGCAGGGCCGCAGTCATGGCAAACAGGATCAGTTTTTTCTTCATATCGTACACTTCCTTTTCTTTCCCTTGATAGACGAACGGGAATCCAAAAAAGTTCCCGCTGGCAGTATATCCGGTTTTCAGGAATTTACCGGCTCTTTTCCTTGCATTTATACCTGAACCGCGCTATGATTGCAACATCAAAATTGTTACAAAGTGGTGAAAAATATGTACAGCTTCCGCAACGACTACAGCGAGGGCGCCCATCCCCGGGTGCTCCAGGCTCTGACAGACACCAACGCCGTCCAGACGGTGGGCTACGGCATGGACCCCTGCTGCCGGGAGGCGGCGGACACCATCCGCCGTCTGTGCGCCGCGCCGGACGCCGACATCCAGTTCTTCGTGGGGGGCACTCAGGTGAATCTGGTGACCATCGCCGCCTTTTTGCAGCCCTACGAGGCGGTGATCTGCGCCCACACCGGCCACATCCACGTCCACGAGACCGGCGCCGTGGAGGCCACCGGCCATAAGATCTGCGCCGTGGAGAGCCCCGACGGCAAGCTGACCCCCGGCCTGGTGGAGTCCGTTCTGGCGGCGCACAACGGCACGGAGCACATGGTGCTCCCCCGGCTGGTGTATCTCTCCGACACCACGGAGGTGGGTACCGTCTACACGAAAGCGGAGCTGACCGCCCTGCGCCGCTGCTGTGCAGCACACGGCCTCCTGCTTTACCTGGACGGCGCCCGGCTGGGCTCCGCCCTCACCTCCCCCGCCAACGACCTGACCCTGCCGGATCTGGCGGAGCTGACGGACGGCTTCACCATCGGCGGCACGAAGAATGGTGCCCTCTTCGGGGAGGCCCTGGTGCTTCCCCGGTCCCTGCCCCATCTCCGCTGGCACATGAAGCAGCGGGGCGCCATACTGGCCAAGGGGCGGCTGCTGGGCGTCCAGTTCCAGGCTCTGCTGACGGACGGCCTGTACTTCAACCTGGCCCGCCACGCCAATGAGATGGCCCTCCGCCTCCGGGACGGCATGGAGGCCCTGGGCATCCCCTTCCCGGTGCCCTCCCCCTCCAACCAGCAGTTCCCCGTGCTGCCCAACGGGACGGTGGAACGGCTCCAGGCCCTGGGCTATGAATTTGAGATCGACCACCCGGTGGACGCGGGGCACACCTGCATCCGGCTGGTGACCAGCTGGGCCACGCCGGAGAGCGCGGTGGAGAACTTCCTCCGGGACCTGGCCGCCATCAGCGGGTAACAATGAAAGCCCTCCGGCTAACGCACCGGAGGGCTTTTCCGTGGGATTTTCCCCCGGAAGCTGTATTCTTATATAGAAAAAAGCCGGGAGAGGAGGGAACGCTGTGACGGACCGGGAGCTGCTGGCCTTATACCGCCAGGATGCCGCAACGGGCATGGAGGCACTCCTGCGGCAGTATACCCCCCTGCTGCGCTATGTGATCGGCGGCGTCCTCCGGCACCCCCAGGACACGGAGGACTGCCTCTCCGAGGTCTCCCTGGCCCTGTGGCAGAAGCTGGAGCGCTTTGACCCGGAGCGGGGCAGCCTCCCCGTGTGGCTCACCGCCGTGGCCCGGAACGCCGCCCTAAACGCCCTGCAGGCCCGTCTCCGGCGGGAGCGGAACCTGCCGGAGACGCCGCCGGACCCGCCCACGCCGGAACAGGAGGTCCTGCGCCGGGAGCGGACGGAGCAGCTGCGTGAGACGGTGTCCCGTTTGTCAGAAGCAGACCGGCAGCTGTTCTACCGCCGCTACTACTACCTGCAGCCCGTCCGTCAGATCGCGGCGGAGCTGGGAATGACGGAGCGGTCCGTGGAGGGCCGCCTCTACCGGCTGCGGCAGAAGCTGCGCCAGGAGTTGGGAGGTGACGGCGATGCGTGAGTGGGACGACTTCGACTGCACCCTGGCCACAGACCTGAGCCAGCTGCCCCCGCCGCCGTCCGCGGTAAACGCGGTGACCCCCTGGCGGACCGCCATCCACCATATCGCGTGGGGCCTGTGTCTGACCTGTTTCACCCTCCAGTTCCTCTATCTGGACTATCTGCTCCCCGCCATCGGCACCGTGGCGCTGTACCTGGGCTTCCGCGCCCTGCGGGACAACAACCGCTGGTTCCGCCTGTCCTGGTATGCCAGTATCTGCAAAGTGATTCTCCTTTATATCGCTTATCTGCTGGCTGCCACGCCGTTTTCCGACGTGCTGCTTCTCCCCCGGGTAACGCTCTCCGCCGTGACCATGCTGACCATGCTGCTGGGCCTCTGGCTGGGCCTGCGGCAGGTGGTCCGCCCCGATAGCGGTTCCCCGGCCTCGGCGTTCTGGGCGCTGGTGTGGTACGGGGTCCTGCTCCTCCTGGCCGTCGTCCAGCCGGACCTGGGCTGGCCCGGAGCACTGGGGATGCTGGCCGCTTTCCTGCTGATCCTCTGCTCCCTGCTGCGTCTATGCCGCAGGCTGGACACTCTGGGCTACGCCCTGATAAGCGCCCCAGTCCGCATGGACGCCGGCCGGGTGTGGCGGGTATCCCTCATCTCCCTGGCGCTGGTGGTGCTTCTAGTCTCCGCAGGATGTTCCCACGCCCCCCTGAATGGAACCCCTGTCGAACAAAATTCAGATTCCCCGGAGGCCGCCGCCATCCGGCGGGAGCTGACGGACCTGGGACTCCCGGAGGATCTGGTCGCCCGCCTGTGGCCGGAGGACCTGCTCCGCCTCACCGGGGCTGTGGAGTCCACGGAACCCACCGGCGGTCTACCCATGGGGGATGACCCCACGAACCGCCGCCAGAACCAGGTCTACGCCCTCCTGTTCCCGGACGGCAGCGTGCAGCTGCTCCACGCCTTCTCCGCGGAGCTGGACAGCACTTTCTGGCAGAATGCCGTTACCCTCCGCTCCAACGCCTCCCTGTCGGAGGTGACCGGCCGGATGTTCTACACGCAGTCCGGCGTCTCGAAAACCGCTGCACTCCCTTTCAGTGAGACCGTGTATAGCAGCGGCACTGATCTGTTCGGCCTCCCCTTCTACTCCTATCAGGCAAAGTCCGCCCTGTTCAGCTGGCCCCTCGGCAGCCGGGACCGCTGGGGTTATGTAATCGCGGCGGCGGACCAGGAGGCCAATCCCCAGACCGTCCTGGATGACACTCTGGGATACGCCACCTCTCCTCGTCCTGCATATCCCTATCAGCGGCCCGCCGGATACGACTGGACCTATGGCCGCCGCTTCTATTACGGCGACGGCTCCGGTTTGATCTGGAAGGCTGACGAAGATGCCTCGCAAAATTCGAGTCCCTCCTCCTGAAAAGGCGATACTCGAATTTTTGTTCGATTTTCTCTTGACAAGAACGTTTGTTCGAGTTATGATACTACCAGAACAAAAGTTCGAGAAAGAGGAGGCATCCTGTATGACTGGTTGGACGTTCTTTTTCATGCTGGTGGGGGTGGCGGTACTCACCGCCCAGCTCTTTCGCATCGTGGACGCCATTGAGCGCCCCTCCCGGCGCCGCCGCCGGCACTCCGCCCGGGTGGGCTGATGGATGTCCTGGAGAAGCTGACGGTCCTCACCGACGCCGCCAAATACGACGCGGCCTGCACCTCCAGCGGGGGAAATCGGACCGCCAAGGCGGGCTATATCGGCAACACCTCGTCCTCCGTGGCGGGGTGCTGCCACACGTTCTCCGCCGACGGGCGGTGCGTCACGCTCCTGAAAGTCCTGCTGACCAACCGCTGCGTCTACGACTGCAAATACTGCGTGAACCGCCGCAGCCACGAGACGAAGCGGGCCCTGTTCACCCCGGAGGAGCTGGCGGACCTGACGATCCAGTTTTACCGGCGGAACTATATCGAGGGGCTGTTCCTCTCCTCCGGCGTCTACCGTTCCCCGGACTACACCACGGAGCTGATGATCCGCACCCTGCGGCTGCTGCGGGAGCAGTACCGCTTCAACGGCTACATCCACGCCAAGGCCATCCCCGGCGCCGCGCCGGAGCTGGTGGAGCAGCTGGGACTGCTGGCGGACCGGCTCAGCGTGAACATTGAGCTGCCGTCGGAGACGGGGTTGAAAACCCTGGCCCCGGACAAGACAAAGGGGGCCATCCTGGCCCCCATGCGGCAGATTCAATTGCGCAACCAGCAGAACCGGGAGGAGCTGGTGAAATACCGCCACGCCCCCAAGTTCGCCCCGGCGGGCCAGAGCACCCAGCTGATCGTGGGGGCCACGCCGGACACGGATTTCCACATTCTGCGGCTGACCCAGGGGCTCTACGACCGCTACCGGCTGAAACGGGTATTCTATTCCGCCTACGTGCCGGTGGTGGAGCACGCCCTGCTGCCCTCCAAGGACACGAAGCCTCCCCTCCTGCGGGAGCACCGACTGTACCAGGCGGACTGGCTGCTGCGGTTCTACGGCTTCCGGGCGGAGGAGCTCTTGGACCCGGAGCACCCGGACTTCGACCCCCGGGTGGACCCCAAGTGCAGCTGGGCCCTCCAGCACCTGGACTTCTTTCCGGTGGAGGTGAACACCGCGGACTATGAGACATTGCTGCGGATTCCCGGGGTGGGGGTGATTTCCGCCAAGCGGATTCTCTCCGCCCGGCGGGCGGGCCGCCTCTCCCTGGACAACCTGAAAAAACTGGGGGTGGTCATGAAGCGGGCCCAGTACTTCCTCACCGCCTCCGGCCGCATGGCGGAGGGACTTCGCTTCACCCCCGACAGCCTGCTGCGAAACCTGATCGCGGCGGAGCGCCCCGCCCTGCCCCAGCAGGAGCTGGTGCAGCTGTCCCTGTTCGACAGCGTATGAGGTACTTCCATGACAGAGATGGTCTACTACTATGACGGCAGCTTCGACGGGCTGCTGTCCTGCATTTTTGACAGTTACGCCTACCGGGAGCGCCCGGTGGCCATCTACCGGGAGGAGGACGGGATTCCCACACTCTTCGCCTCCCGGACCGTGACCACGGATACCGCCCACGCCCGGCGGGTGCTGCGGAAAGTTGCCGCCTGCTCCCCCGCCGCGCTGGAACTGCTGCATAAGGGGTTCCTCACCTGCCTGCCGGACAAGGAGGTGTACCTCTACCGGCTGGTGGCCAAGCTCCTGCGGGAGGGGCCCGGCTTCCTGCAAAACTTCTCCGACGAGACGCTGCACCCGGTGGCCGCCGCCGTACGGCATCTGGAGGGCGAGGCCCATCTGCTGAAGGGCTTCGTCCGCTTCTCCGACTTCGGCGGGGTGCTGGGCGGCGAGATCGAGCCGAAAAACCGGGTGCTCCCCCTGCTGCGGGCCCACTTCTGCGCCCGCTATCAGGAGGAGTCCTTCTTCCTCTATGACCGCACCCACCGGGAGGCGCTGTTCTACGCCGGCGGCAGGGCGGTGATCCGGCCTCTGGAGGCTTTCCAGATGGCCCCGCCAGACGCGGCGGAAGCCCGCTACCGGACCCTGTGGAAGCGGTTTTACGACACCATCGCCATCCGGGAGCGGGAGAACCCCCGATGTCGGATGACCAACATGCCCAAACGGTACTGGGGCACCATGACGGAGTTCCAGGGACCGGAGCACTTCAGGGCCCAACGCTCTCCCGCAGCCGTTTCAGCCCCCGGCGCTCCAGCCGGGATACCTGCACCTGGGACACCCCCAGGATCCGGGCCGTCTGCTCCTGGGTCAGCCCCTTGAAATACCGCAGGAGGATGGTCATACGCTCCTTCTCCGGCAGCTGGTCGATGGCCTCCCGCAGGGCGATGCGCTCCACCATGCCCTCCTCCGGGGCCTCCGTGCCCAGGGTGCCCTCCAGGGTCAGGCCCTCCGCCGTCTCCTGCTGGAGGGACTCCGGCGTGTCCGTGGCCAGCTCGATCTGGGCGATCTCCTCCGGGGTGAAGCCGGTGGCCTCCGATAGCTCGGAGAGTGCTGGCTCCCGACCCAGCTGCTGGCGCAGCCGCTCCCGTGCACTGTAAAGGGTCTGCCCTTGCTCCCGAATGACCCGTCCCACTTTTACCGCGCCGTCATCCCGGAGGAAGCGGCGGATCTCGCCGGCGATCTTGGGCACGGCGTAGGTGGAAAAGCAGGTGCCGTAGGAGAAGTCGAAGCCCTGCACAGCCTTGAGGAATCCCAGGCAGCCCAGCTGGTACAGGTCGTCCGGGTCCACGCCCCGGCCATAGTACCGCCGCACCACGCTCCAGATCAGGCCGTTGTTCTCCAGCACCACCTGCTCACAGGCCTCCCGATCCCCCTCCTGGGCCGCCCGAAGCAGGTCCAGCGTGGCGCTCATGGGGCCGCTTTGACCCGGGAGGACAGCCGCTTTTTCATCACCACAGTGGTCCCCCGCCCCGCTGTGGAGCGCACCGTCAGCTGATCCATGAAGCTCTCCATGATGGTGAAGCCCATGCCGCTGCGCTCCGCTCCGCCGGTGGTGAACATGGGCTGCCGGGCTTTTTCCACATCCGGGATGCCCCGCCCGTGGTCCCGCACTGTGATCTCCAGCACGTTGCCGGGGCAGATGCGCACTTTCATCAGCACCTTGCCGATGTCGTCCGGATAGGCGTGGACGATGGCGTTGGTCACCGCCTCGCTGACGGAGGTCTTGATATCCTCCAGCTCGTTGAGGGTGGGGTCCAGCTGGGCGGCGAAACTGGCCACGGCCGCGCGGGCAAAGCCCTCGTTGCTGCTGCGGCTGGGGAACTCTAGCGTGACCTCGTTGGATGCCTTGACTTTCATTATGTAAACCTCCCTTATTGAATCGTAACCAGCCGCCCGATACCGGCGGCATCCAGCACCCGGCGGGCCTGGGACGGCACATTCCGAACCAGCACGCTGCCATCCAGCAGCTGCATCCGCTGCTGGGCCCGCAGGATCAGGGCGATGCCGGAGCTGTCCATGAAGGTGACGCCCGTCAGGTCCAGGACAAGGAGTCTGGGCAGGGCCGCGTCCACTGCCAGCTCCAGCTCCCGCAGGGCGTTCTTGGCGCCGTGGTGGTCCAGTTCCCCGCTCAGCTCCAGCAGGAGATTCCGGTCCGCGCTTTTGACTTGCATTTCCATATGATTCCCTCTTTTGTGTGAATTTACTCGGGGCGGACGGCCTTTCCGCGCCGCGATCTGCGTTCCATGCCGGCACAGGACCACGCAAAGCCGTCTCTCCCCTGCATAAAAAAGTCACCGCAAGGCATTTCGCCTTACGGTGATCATAGCATGTACCCTTTTCAACATTCTGTCGAAACCCTGGAGATCTGTCCAGGGTTTTCTATTTTTTTGCCTTTCGGCGCAAATACAAGGAAATTCCCGCCTGCTCCGCCGCCGCCCGGAACCGCCGCTCGGCCAAATCCGCCCGCTCCCGGCGAGACAGTCCCTCCGCCGCGTCCAACTCCGTCAGAATCGGGCGCAGGATGGAGAGGTCCAGCAGGTTTACCGCCTGGCGGAACAGAGTCTTCCGGCGGCCCTCCTCATGCCGGTCCAGCAGCGCCAGCAGCAGGGCCTGCCTCTCCCGCTGCTCCGCGCCATAGGCCTCCGGGCCGATCTCCCGCAGTTTCTCCAGATCGGCGGCCCGGCGCAGGTGGCTGATGAAACTGTCAGAGTCGTCAAAGCCCTCGTAGCGGGCGCAGGGGTACTCCCCGCACTGGATGCAGTAGGCCACGCCGCCGTGGTTCAGACTGCACCGGGCCAGGGCGCAGGACTGGTTGCCCGCCCCGCCGCCGCAGCCGGGGCAGCGGCCCTCCAGGTTCATGGGACACAGGCCGCAGTTCAGCCCGCAGAGGGAGCACCAGCGGTCCTCCCGGATGAAGCCTTTCATGTTCCCTCCTCTTTCCTACCCACCGGCTCAGACACCGGGCGGCTCCATACCATGGGGACGTAGCGGATACCGTCCGGCGAGAGCTGCTCCCCCGCCGTGGGAGAAAAGCCCAGATGCCGGTAGACCTCCACCGCGCCAGGGGCACTGTGGACCGTCACGCGGCCCCAGCCGCCCTCCGCCAGATACGCCCGGAACAGCTGCCGCCCGATCCCCCGCCGGTGGAAGGCCGGGTCCACGAAGAACAGGGCGATGTGGCTCCCCTCCGCCGCCAGGACTCCCAGGATCCCCGCATCCTCCCAAGCCTCAAATACTGTTAAGGTCTTTTCCTGTTCAGTATTTACCAGGTAATCGTGAAAGGTCTCCACCCCCTCCGGCGGGTAGTCCGGGGCCTCAAACTCCAGGAATCCCCGCCAGCAGAGGGCCATGGCCGCCGGGAGCTCCTCCCGGTTCCCGCGTCTGACTTCCATGGCACACCTCACGCGTCCAGAAGCGCCCGCACCCGGTCCAGGGCGTTCGGGGCTGACGGCTTGACGCCGATCACCGGCACGTCCAGCCCCGCCGCCTCCAGCGCTGTCCGCAGGGCGGCGATGAACACCCCCTGGCCGGGCACCTCCCGGTCCTGGTCGGAGGTGGTGTTCACCCCGCAGCAGGGGGAGCGGTCCACGCCCACGATACCCAGCACCGCAAAGCCGTGCTTCCGGTACTCCCCCACCTGTCTAACCATCTGGTCCGTCAGCTCCCGCAGCCGGGCGGCAGCCTCCGGCTGCCCCATGGCCCGACGAATACGGGTGTTCTCCACCACCACGGGCCGCTCCCCGCCCTGGGGGTCTCCCCGGTCCAGCCCCAGGCAGCACAGCTCCGGGCAGGGCAGCTGCACGATCCCCACCTGGGCGTTCAGGACCACCCGCAGGAGTTCCCGGTGGGCAGCGGGCACCTCGGCGGTGCCGTCGGAAATGGCGTTCTGATTCAGCAAACAGTGGGCCAGAAAGATGACCCTCCGGCTTCTTCCATCCGAAAACATCACATCGCTCCTTTCATCCGCTGGGAGACGCCTGCCTCCCCGGTCTCCTCCCAGCCCTCACCGCAGACATCCGGTGACGAATTTCAGGGGGACCTCCATCCGCACGGCGATCTGCTCCGGCGTCATCCCCTGATCCCGGAAGCGGCGGCACACGGACTTCATGTTCTCCCCCACCTCGATGATGTGGCGGTCCGGGTCATAGAGCCGCACCACCCGCTGGCCCCAGCGGTGCTCCAGGGGCGGATGGACGCAGGCAACGTCCGGACAGGCGGCCAGCCGGGTCAGAAAGCCGTCGAAGTCGTCCTCCTCAAAATAAACCTCGCTGTCGCTGCCGCCGAAGCGAATGTCCTCCGCCGCTTTTCCCAGGAAATCCGCCCAGGTCTCCAGGGTCTGGAGGCACAGCCCGCCGGTAAGGGTCACATTGGCGCCGAAGTCCATCACCACATGGAGCCCCAGGACCTCCCGGTAGAAGGCCTTGGACCGCTCCATGTCCCGGACTGCCAGCAGGGGATTCTTGAATTTCATATCGAATTCCTCTCTGCGGTGCTCCGCCGCTCTTGGTTGGAAAAACGCCCCTGGGGAAGTGCTTCCGCAGGGGCGTTTCGGTCGTTGCGTGTTCGATGTGCCAGGGCGTTACGCCTGCATGGCCTTGGCGGACTCCTCCAGCTTGGCGATGAGCTCCCGGTACTTCGCGGCCTTCTCCCGCTCGGCGTTCACCACCGCCTCTGGGGCCTTGGAGACGAACTTCTCGTTGGAGAGCTTCTGCTCCACGATCCGCAGGCCATTCTCCGCCTTCTCCTTCTCCTTGGCGATCCGCTCCAGCTCCGCTTGGACGTCCACCAGCTCGCTGAGGGGCAGGTAGGCCGTGGCGTGGGGCGTCACCACCGTCACCAAGCCGGCGGCGTCCTCCGGTGCGGCATCCGTCACCTGGACGGCGCTGGCATAGGCCAGACGCTGGATGAAGTGCTGACCCTGGAGGAAGCTGTCCGGCGCGGCGGTGACGATCCGCACCTCCGCTTTCTTGGAGGGGGGCACATTCATCTCCGCCCGGCGGGCCCGGATGGCCTTGATGGTCTCCATCACCGCCTCCATGCGGCTCTCCTCCTCCGGGAAAGACAGGTCGGAACGGTACTCCGGCCACCGGGAGGTCATCAGGAACTGGTCTGCATGGGGCAGGGCCTGATAGATCTCCTCGGTGATGAAAGGCATGAAAGGATGCAGCAGCTTCAAAAGATCTGTCAGCACGTAGCAGAGCACGTTTTGAGCAGTCAGCTTGGCGGCCTCGTCCTCACCCTGAAGGCGGGTCTTGGTCAGCTCGATATACCAGTCGCAGTAGGTGTCCCACAGGAAGTCGTACACCTTGGAGGAGGCCACGCCGATCTCATAGACCTCCAGGTTCTCCGTGACCTCCTTCACCAGGGTGTTCAGCTTGGAGAGCACCCACTTGTCCTCCGGGGCCAGGTCCTTCTCCTTGGGCAGTTCACACTGGTCGATGGTGAGATTCATCATCACGAACCGGCTGGCGTTCCAGACCTTGTTGGCGAAGTTCCGCATGGCCTCGCACTTCTCCGTGTAGAAGCGCATGTCGTTTCCGGGGCTGTTGCCGGTGATCAGGTTGAAGCGCAGAGCGTCGGCGCCGTACTTGCCGGCGATCTCCAGGGGATCGATGCCGTTGCCCAGGGACTTGGACATCTTGCGCCCCTTGTCGTCCCGCACCAGGCCGTGGATCAGGACCGTGTGGAACGGGATCTGGTGCATCTGCTCGCAGCCGGAGAAGATCATCCGGGCCACCCAGAAGAAAATGATGTCATAGCCGGTGACCATGACGGAGGTGGGATAGTAGAAGCCCAGATCCTCCGTCTGTTCCGGCCAGCCCAGGGTGGAGAAGGGCCACAGGGCGCTGGAGAACCAGGTGTCCAGCACGTCCGGGTCCCGGGTCAGGTGGGTGCTGCCGCACTTTTCGCACTTGGTGGGGTCGTCCCGGGAGACGTTGATGTGGCCGCAGTCATCGCAGATCCAGGCGGGGATCTGGTGGCCCCACCACAGCTGGCGGGAGATGCACCAGTCGTGGACGTTCTCCATCCAGTTGATATAGGTCTTGGCGAACCGCTCGGGGACGAACTTCACCTCGCCCTCCCGGACCACCCGC
>CAJFNE010000045.1:0-3545 GCA_904393855.1 uncultured Oscillibacter sp.
CTCCACCACGTTGCCGTGGATCATGAAGGGGGGGATGCAGTAGGTGAAGCCCTTGTTGATCATGAAGTCCCGGCCATAGGCCAGCACCGCCTCGTGGAGGCGGGCGATGTCCCCCAGCAGATAGTAGAAGCCGTTGCCGGAGACCCGGCCCGCGGCGTCCAGGTCGATGCCGCCGAAGGACTCCATGATGTCCACATGGTAGGGGATGGGGAAGTCCGGCACCTTGGCCTCGCCGAAGCGCTCCACCTCCACGTTGGCGGAGTCGTCGGGGCCGATGGGCACGGAGGGGTCGATGATGTTGGGGATCACCAGCATGATCTTGTGGACTTCCCGCTCCAGCTCCGTCTCCTGCTTTTCCAGCTCCGCCAGCCGATCCGCCTCATCGGTGACCTGCTTCTTCACCGCCTCGGCCTCCGCCAGCTTGCTGGGGTCCTTCTTGGCCTGGCCCATCAGCATGCCGATCTGCTTGCTCAGGCGGTTGCGGTCCGAGCGCAGCTGGTCCGCCTCGGCAATGACCGACCGGCGCTTGGCGTCCAGCTCGATCACCTGATCCACCAGGGGGAGCTTCTCCTCCTGGAACTTTTTGCGAATATTCTCCTTGACTTCCTCGGGATGCTCCCGGACAAATTTGATATCCAGCATGGATGATCTCTCCTCTGTATTGATCTCTGATATCTGAAAACGGATTGCGGCCTTTCTCATGATCGTGGGAGGCGGGAACCGGTGGACCCGCCTCCCGGCGGAGTATCCTACGCCGCGCTGTCGGCGGCCTCCACGCCCAGCTCCTCCAGCAGGGCGTCGTACCGGGCGGCGGGGGAGTGGGGGTCCCCCTCTTCCGAGATGGCTTCCAGCCAGGGGCGCAGCCCGACGCCGCCGTATCCCAGGGTCCCGGCCTCATACTGGGCCATCCGGTCCGCGGCCTCCTGCCGCTCCGCCTCGGTGCCGGCGGCCAGACGCTCCACTTCCTCCAGGGCCTGCAGGGCCCCCAGCTGATTTTGGACCTCGTCCGCCAGTTTCATGGCCTCCTGCAGGCCCTCCTCCAGGGTTTGGTTCCGCTCCTCCAGCTCGTCCACGGTCTCCTGGAGCTCGATGATCTGCTCCTGGCTGATCTGAATCTCCTGCATGGCGTTGACGGAGTTCTGCAGCTCCCCCAGGGCCTCCGTGTTGCTGCGCTGGTGCATGAAGAAGGACAGCGCCATCAGCAGAAACGCCGCGATGAAGAGGATCATGATATAGATTACCACGGGCTTGTTGCCCTTGGGGGGCTTGTCCGGCTCGGGGGAGGGGGAGGGGGCCTGCTGGTTGATTTCTTCGCTCATGGCTGTGGTCCTTTCCGCGTCTTCCGCAGGAGGGCCAGGGCCTCCAGCAGATCGTTCAGGTCATCAATTCCATAATATTCCAATTCCACGCGGCCCTTATTCCGGCCGGTGACGATCCGCACCTTCCGGCCCAGGGCGGAGGAGAGCTCCTTCTGGGCGGCGGCGGCGTAGTCCACCTGGCCGGGGGCGGGGGATTTCTTCTCCTTCTTTCCGGCGGCCAGGCGCTTGGCCAGGGCCTCCGTCTGCCGGACGGAGAGGCCGTCCTGCACCACGGCGTCGGCGGCCTTCCGCTGCAGGGCGGGGGGGAGGGGCACCAGCGCCCGGGCGTGGCCGGCGGAGAGCTGCCCCTCCGTCACCCGCTGCTGGACGGACGGGTCCAGATCCAGCAGCCGCAGGGCGTTGGCCACGGCGGGACGGGACTTGCCCACCCGCTGGGCGGCCTCCTCCTGGGTCATGTGGTACTGCTGGATCAGAGTCTGATAGCCCTGGGCCTCCTCCATGGGGTTCAGATCCTCCCGCTGGAGGTTCTCGATCATGGCCAGCTCCGCGGCCTTGCGGTCGTCAGCCTCGATCACCACCACGGGGACCTCCTGAAGGCCCGCCAGGCGGGCGGCCCGCCAGCGGCGTTCCCCGGCGATGATCTGGTAGTAGCCGGAGGCCAGCTTCCGGACGGTAAGGGGCTGGATGATGCCGTGCTGGCGGATGGAGTCCGCCAGCTCCGCCAGCGCCGCTTCGTCAAAGTATTTCCGGGGCTGGGCGGAGTTGCTCTCCACCTGGGCGATGGGCACGGTGGTGACGCTCTGGGCGTCGGCGTTCACCACGTCGTCGCCCAGCAGGGCGCCCAGGCCCCGGCCCAGGCCGGAGGGTTTCTTGGATGCCATTGGGAACTTGCTCCTTTCCAGGCGGCTCAAGCGGGCTGCCGTTTCAAGAATTCCGCCGCCAGGGCGGTGTAGGCCTCCGCCCCCCGGGAGGTGCGGTCATAGGCGGTGATGGGCCGGCCATGGCTGGGCGCCTCGGAGAGGCGCACGTTCCGGGGGATCACGGTGGCATAGACTTTGCCGGGGAAGTAGTGCTTGACCTCCTCGCCCACCTGGAGGGCCAGGTTGGTCCGGCCGTCGAACATAGTGAGCAGGACGCCCTCCAGTTCCAGCCGGGGGTTCAGGGATCGCCGCACCAGCCGGACGGTGCTCATCAGATCGCTGAGTCCCTCCAGGGCGAAGTACTCCCCCTGGACCGGCACCAGCAGGGTGTCCGCGGCGCACAGGGCGTTCAGGGTCAGCAGCTCCAGGGAGGGGGGGCAGTCGATGAAGATGAAGTCATAGGTCTCCTGCAAGGGCTCCAGGGCCTGGCGCAGCAGGGACTCCCGGTGGTCCAGGGCGATCAGCTCCACGCCGGCCCCGGCCAGGGCCTTGTTGCTGGGAAGCACGTCCCCCCAGCGGGTGTGCACAATGGCCTCCGCCCCCGGCACGTCCCCGATCACCACCTCATAGATGCCCTTGGAGACGGTCTTGTCCACCCCCATGCCGGAGGTGGCGTTGGCCTGGGGGTCAAAGTCGCACAGGAGGACGTTCTTGCCGGCCTCTGTCAGCGCGGCGGCCAGGTTGACGCAGGTGGTCGTCTTCCCCACGCCGCCCTTCTGATTGACAATGGCGATGATTTTTCCCACAGAGGCACCTGCTTTCTAAAAACTCGATATCCGATTTATTATATCAGGGTGTTCCGGCCCTGACAAGGGAATCCGGAAAAAATCCTGCAGAAATTTCCGGCGGGGAATCGGATGTTTCACGTGAAACATCCCGCCTGTCCGGACAGCTCCTGGAGCAGGAGGCCCTGTCGGGGCTGCAGGGGCAGCGTCAGTTGTCCGGCCTCTGAGGAGAACCGCCGGCCGGTCAGCAGATCCCGGGCCGCCGGGGCGGGCCAGGACAGGATCAGTTCCTCTGCCGTGTCCGCGGCGTTCACCACGGTGACCCGCCGCTCCCCGTCCAGCTCCCGGGCATAGGCCAGCAGGGGGCCGGCGGTGTAGAGCCACTGGATGCTCCCGGCCTGGAGAGCCGGGGTGTCCCGCCGCAGCCGGCCCAGGCGGGTAAAGGGAGAAAGGAGGGGGCTGCCACCCTCCGCGTCCCAGGGGTAGGTCCCCCGGTTGAAGGGGTCCTCCCAGCCCTCCAGGGCCATCTCGTCCCCGTAATAGATGGTGGGGGAGCCGGGGAAGGTGAAGAGCACCAGGGC
>CAJFNE010000045.1:3604-14700 GCA_904393855.1 uncultured Oscillibacter sp.
GTCAGGATGCGGGGGGTGTCGTGGGTGCCAAGGAAGTTCATCAGGGAGTAGAACGCCGGGGCGGGGTAGTTCTCCCGGACGGTCTCCATGGCCTCCCGGAACTGGTCGGCGTCGCCCCCCTGGAGATAGGCCAGCAGGGCCGTGCGGAAGGGGTAGTTCATGACGCCGTGGAGCTCGCTTCCCAGCAGATACTTCCGCCGCTGGGAGTAGGCGATCTTGTTGGAGGCGTCCTCCCACACCTCGCCCACCAGCAGGGCGTCGGGCTTCGTCTCCTCCACCGCGGCGCGGATCTTCTCGATGAACCAGTCCGGCAGCTCGTCGGCCACGTCCAGCCGCCAGCCGGAGGCTCCAGCCCGCAGCCATCTGCGCACCACGGAATCCGGGCCGTCGATGATATAGTCCTGGTAGCTGGCGCTGTCCTCCCGGACGGCGGGCAGGGTCTTGATGCCCCACCAGGCGTCGTAATCCGTGGGCCAGGGGTGGAAGGAGTACCAGTCGGCGTAGGGGCTCTCCTGACTCTGGGCGGCGCCCAGGGTGGGGTAGAAGCCGTCGGCGTTGAAGTAGATGCTCTGGGAGCCGGTGTGGTTGAACACGCCGTCCAGGATCACCCGCATGCCGCGCTCCGCCGCCTCCCGGCACAGCTGCCGGAAGTCCTCTTCCGTACCCAGCATGGGGTCGATCCTCGTATAGTCGGCGGTGTTGTAGCGGTGGTTGGAGGCGGACTCAAAGATGGGGCAGAGGTAGAGGGTGGTGACCCCCAGGCTCTCCAGCCAGGGGAGCTTGGAACAGATACCCTTTAGGGACCCGCCGAAGAAATCCCGGTTGCGGACCTCGCCGTCCGGGTCCGGCCGCCAGACCGGAGGCTCGCTCCAGTCCTGGTGCACCCAGCGGTCTCCCACCAGCCCCTCCGGGGAGGGGACCTCCAGCCGGCAGAAGCGGTCCGGGAAGATCTGATAGGTGACGCCCTGGCCAAACCAGGCGGGGACGGAGCTCTCCCGGTAGACGGTCAGCTGCCAGTCCTCCCACTTGCCGTCGCTGCGGTAGCCGGTCTTGTCCAGCACGCAGCCGGAGCCGTCATCCCGCCAGAAGCGGAAGTGGTACCAGATCAGCTCCGGCTCCGCCGGGGCGGGGAAGTCCAGGGAGAAGCAGGCCCGCTCGCCCTCCCGGTCCGTGTAGGAGAGCTCCCGCTCCTCCTGCACGCCGGCGAACTCCCGCCGCAGCACCAGGGCGCAGTGGGTGAAGCCCTCCGACGCCAGGGGGCGGCAGCGGAGCGAGACGACGGCGCCGCAGACCGCGGCGCCGAAAGGAGTTTTACAGAGGGGGTGACGGGGGTCAAAGACAAACGGTTCCGGCATAGGGGAACCTCCTTTACATGGGATCAGGGGATGGGCTGTTTCACGTGAAACAGCCTCCAGATTACCGCAGCAGCTGGTTTTCGCCGGTAATGACGGCGTCCTCGCTGCCGGCGGTGAAGTAGGCGTTGAGGATCTCCACAGCGGTGGAGGCCAGATTGGAGCCCCAGGTGGCGTGTTCGATGACGATGGCCACGGCGATCTCCGGGTCCGCGTAGGGGGCAAAGCAGATGAACACGCCGTTGTCCGTCTGGTCGCCGCCCAGCTGGGAGGTGCCGGTCTTGGCGCCGGCGGACACCACGCAGTTGCGGAAAGCGCTGTAAACGGAGCCGCCGGGCTGGGTGTAGCCGTACATGCCCTCCAGCACGGCCTCCAGAGTGGAACTTTGGAGGTCCAGGGTGTCCACCGGGTCTGAATCGCCCACTGCCACCACCTCGGAGTTGTCATAGGTCTTCACGGCTTTTAGCAGGTGAGGCGTCCGTCGGACACCGCCGGAAACCAGCGTGGACACATAGTTGGCCAGCTGCACGGGGGTATAGGCCTGGTTGGCCTGGCCGAAGCCCGCCCAGGGGGCGCGGTCCTCGCCGGGGCTGTTCTCGGGCAGGATGCCGGAGTTGCCGCCGATCTCCAATCCGGTGGACTCCCCCAGACCAAAGGCCTGCAGGTACTCCCGGAAGGTGTCCATGCCCAGCTCATACCCCATCTCCGCGAAGAAATAGTTGCAGGAGCGGGTGATGGCCTGGGTCACATTGATCCGCCCGTGGTTGCCGCCGGCACAGCGGATCGCGCTCTGGGCATAGCCGGGATAGGTCCAGACAGAGGGGGAATAGATCCGCTCCGTGGGAGTGATCAGCCCCTCCTCCAGAGCCGCCACGGCGGTCAGGGGCTTGATGGTGGAGCCGGGGACATAGGGGGTGCTGATGGCCCGGTTGATCAGGGGTCTGGCAGGGTCCGCGGTCAGGGAGGCGATGTCCTGCCGGTAGGTGGAGAGATCGTAATTAGGGTAGCTGGCCAGCGCCAGCAGCTCCCCGCTGTCGATGAGCTGCACCACCGCGGCGGCGCCCCGGTTCATCTCGCCGTCATCCTCATTCATGGATTCCACGGCCGCCGCCAGGGCGTCCTCCACCACCTGCTGCAGCTCCAGATCAATGGTCAGTTCCACGGTATTGCCGGGCTCCGGCTCCGTCTCGTAGTACTGGCCGGTGATCCGGCCCTCCTCATTGGTGGAGACGATCCGGGTGCCGTTGGTGCCCCGCAGGTATTCCTCGAAGGCGGCCTCCACGCCGCTCTTGCCCACGGTGGCGTTCAGGGGGTAATCGTCATAGAAGGGATTCTCCAGGTCCGCCGGGTCCAGGGCGCCCACGATGCCCAGGATGTGGGAGGCGTAGGTGGTGGCGTAATCCCGGACCGAGGAGCTGGTGATCCGGGCGCCGGCGTAGTCCCCGTCGGCGATCATGGAGATGAAGGCGGTGTCCACGTCCTCCGCCAGCACATAGTCGGAGTAGCTGCTCCGATGGTCCAGGTCATAGCGGATGCCCAGTACCTGCCGGGTCTGGGCGGCGGAGAAGCCGCTGGGAATCTCGTAGTCCGCCCGCATCAGGTCCAGCACCCGGGTGGGGGAGAGGCCGGCGTCCGTCAGGAACTCCCCGGTGATGGCGGAGGCAGGCAGCTGGTCCAGCAGAGCGGCGCCCTGCTCCTCCCGGGAGAGCTCCTCCGTCTCGGAGGCGGCATCGGTTTCCGGGGCCTCTCCGTCCTCCTCCGTTGCGGCGTCGGTCTCCGCCAGCCAGGGATGGCGGAGGATATAGGTGATCAGCGCCTCATTGGCGTCGTCCAGGGACCGGAGATAGCGGAGGAAGCTCGTTTTTTGATCGTCCGTCAGGCCATCCAGGGTGTAGGCGTAGGGAGCCGCGCTGGAAATGGGCAGGGAGTCCACCCAGGACTCCCCCTGGGATTCACACAGCTCCAGCAGCCGCAGGATCGCCTCGTTCTGATCGTCGTCCGCGCCTAAGAGGCTGGTGTCGAAGATCAGGTTGTAGACGGAGCGGTTGGACACCAGAACCCGGCCCTTGCGGTCCGTGATGACTCCCCGGGAGGCCTCGATGGGCTCATCCTGGGCGATGGAGTGGATGGATTGGGCCAGGTACTCGTCGTGCTGGTTCACCTGGGTGTTGTAGAGGACGCCCACGTAGACCAGCAGGATCAAGAGGAGGATTCCCACCAGAATGGACAGGCGGGAGACACGGTTTTCTTTCATGGGTACTCCTTTGTCAGCTATAGGAGCGGCGGACCTTGCGGGCCACCGCCCGGAACAGGATCGTCACCGGGATCACCAGGGGCGCGGTGACGCAGAACTCCCGGACCATCAGCCAGCCGCCGGCCTGCCAGGCGCTCTGCCCCCCCGCCCACAGGAGAAAGCAGCGAAAGCCGTCGGTCAGCAAAAAGGCGGCGGCGGTCCCCGCCAGGGAGCAGAGGTATCCGGCGGGCAGCACGCTCTGGGCCAGCAGGGCCGCGCACAGCCCCGCCAGGGGGAAGATCAGGGTGTAGAGGCAGGGGATGGCGTCCGGCAGCAGCAGGTCGCACACGATCCCCATGCACAGGGCAAAGACCGTGCCGGAGACCGGGGACTCCCAGGTGGCGGGGATGGCTGCCAGCAGGGGATAGAGGAAAGGGATCACGCCCCAAATCGTGATCCGCTGGAGCAGGGCGCCCTGGACCAACAGGCACAGCAGGGCCGCGGCGGCATAGAGCGCCCATTTGATGATCAACTTGTTGCGGGCCAGCATGCGGGCGGCCTCCTTTCACCGGAACAGCCTGGTTTCACGTGAAACATCGGGAGATCATTCATCCGAGGGAGCGCTCAGTTGGAGCCATCGTAGGAGCGGATCACCACCACCTGCTGCAGCTCCGAGAACTCTACCGTGGGAATCAGCACCGCGTAGGAGGAGGCGCCGGAGTCGTCTAGCTGGACCTCCTCCACGGAGCCGATCACCAGCCCGGCGGGGTAGTAGCCGCCCAGGCCGCTGGTGACCACCAGGTCGCCGCTCAGCAGGTCGCACTCGGCGGGCAGGTAGTCCAACCGCAGGCGGTTCTCCCCCATCAGGGAGAAGTTGCCCTGGGCCACGCCCAGATCGCCGGTGCGGAACACCTGGGCGCCGATGGAGGTCTCCGTGTCCACCAGGGTCAGGATGGTGGCCCAGTTGGTACCCACGTCGCTGACGGTACCCACCAGGTTGCCCTGCTCATCCATCACGCAGTCGCCGACCTCCAGGCCGTCGTTGGTGCCCCGGCTGACGGTCAGCGTGGCGGACCAGTTGGTGACGGCGTGCTCCGTGACGGTGGCCAGCACGATGTCCTCCGTCAGGTCCGGCCGCTCCTCCTGGAGGCCCAGCAGGGACTCCAGCCGCGCGTTCTCCGCGCTGTCCAGCTGGGCCTGGCGGATGTCCGCCTCCATCTGGGCGATCTGCCGCTTCAGCTCCGCGTTCTCCTCCTCCAGGGCGGTGTAGTCCTGATAATACTTCTGCTTATCATTGAACCACTCCGCCACGGCGGTGTAGGCCGAGCGGAAAGGGGAGGCAATGGTATTGGCCAGATTGACCAGAGGGGAGGAGGTGTTGCTGAACACGGACATGAGGGCCAGGGCCACGGCGATGACCGCCGCGGCGAACAGCACCCACAGGCCGTTGTTTTTCAAAAAATTCTTCAAGACTTCGCCTCCTTGGGGGGATCAGGCCAGAAGATGAATTCCAAATTGTTCCAGCATCCGGGACAGCCGGAGCACCGGCAGGCCCATGACGTTGAAGAAGTCGCCCTCCAGCCGTTCCACCAGCAGGGCGCCCTTGCCTTGGACGCCGTAGGCGCCGGCCTTGTCCATGGGCTCCCCGGTGGCGATGTAGGCCCGCAGCTCCGCCTCTGTGGCGGGGCGGAAGTCCACCGCCGTGGCCTCGCTCTCCGTCAGGAAGCGATCGCCCTGCCGGACGGTGACACCGGTGCGGACCGTGTGGCGGCGGCCCTGCATGGCGGTCAGCATCCGCAGGGCGTCGGCCTCATCCGCGGGCTTGCCCAGCCGGGCCTGGTCCAGGAACACCATGGTGTCGGCGGCGATGACGATCTCATCGGGGGCGCAGGCCACAGCCTCCGCCTTTTCCCGAGAGATATACTCCACGATCTGGGCGGGGGGCAGATCCGCCGGATAGGTCTCCTCCGCTTCCGAGACTCGGATGGTGAAATCCGAAATGCCGATCAGCTGCAGCAGCTCCCGCCGGCGGGGGGAGGCGGAGGCCAGTACAATCTTCACAGGGAACCGCCTCCTTGCCGGAGAGGGCCGGGATGGCCCGCATTATATACCAGATAGTTTGCCTTGTTTCCGTTCATCTTTAGACTCCCAAGAGAGAAGATATTTTCCAGCGGGGGCGCTCCACCTGGCTAAAAAGGAGGTGGAGTCCCCGCAGAATCAGCCAAAATTGTAATATTAATCAAAAATAATACGGACAGGATTCGATTTTACTCCACGCCCCGCTCATACAGCCCCCGGGTGAACAGCGCCGGCGCGGGGGCGCCGGTCCGGTAGGCCCGCAGGATGGCGGCGCAGCCGGCGGGGGACTCGGTGGTGAAGCGCAGGCGGGCATAGGCCAGCCCCAGCCGCTTCCAGTCGGTGCGGTCCGCCAGCCAGAGGGGGCGGCTGTTCTGGATCTCCGTCCGGTGGCCGTAGGCCGGCAGCAGGGGGAACGCCGTCCCCGTCCGGTCCCGCAGGGTGTGGGGCTCCCGACAGGGGGCCTGGGCCGGCACGGCGGGGCCGCCCCGGGAGAGGCGGCAGCCGGTGCGGTTTTGCACCAGGCAGTTCTCCGTGATCATGAGGGGCAGGCAGCCGTACACCAGCGCCTCCGCCGGCAGGACTTTCCGCAGGTCCCGGATCTGGGCGAAGCGCAGCTCAAAGGAGAGGCAGGCGGAGGCGAGGCCCTTGTCCCGCAGATACGCCAGGGACCGGGCGTTATAGACGTTCAGGCCGTAGTCGCCGTAGAGCCGCAGATCCGTGTCCCGGGTCAGGGACAGGTGGCCGATGTTGCCCAGCAGCGCCCCGGTGACGCCCAGGGCCTGGGCGTGGGCCAGCCGACGGCGCAGGTCGTCCTCGTCCCGGTCCCGCCAGACCCGGGGCAGCGTGGCGCACCACTCCGTGCCGCTCTCCGGCAGGGAGCGGAGAGCTTCCAGCTGCTCCAGGGGCAGATAGACCCGGGCGGGCTCCTCCGCCAGCAGGGCGGGGGACAGCTGCCTCAGGTCCGCCAGGGAGACCGTCAGGGCGGGAGTCTCCGCCGCGCAGTCGCTCTCCGGCAGGGGAGGGACGGGCTCCTCCCGACGGAGCGGAACTGCGGTGCGGGCCGCCGCCAGGGCTGCCAGGGCGTCCCGCCGCAGGGCGTTGACCGCACTGGCGGGGAGGGAGAGGTTCTCCCCCACCGTCACCTCCGCCGATTCACAGCGGAAAGCGGTGCCGCCGGTTTTCCCCAGGCGGTCCGCCACCTCGCCGGCGGTCAGGGGGCGGGTGCGGGCGGCCTCGGGGACGGGGCCGGCGACAGTGACCGTGTGGCCGTCCTGATCCGACGCTGTCAGGGTACAGGATTCGCCCGCCGGGATGGAGCACCGGAAGCGCACGGGGACCGTGCGCCGGTCGTCTTTCTCATAGGTGGCCCGTGCCCGGGCGAAGAGCTCCTTCGGCTCCGGGGCGTTTTCAGGCCGGGTGCCGAACATCTCCGGCCCGCGGCGGCCCTGCCAGTAGGCGTCCGTGAAGCCGGAGCGGGAGAAAGCCTCCTCCAGCTCCGCCGTCTCCGCCGCCGTGGGGCCCCGGTGCTCCGCCAGCAGGCGGGCGTAGATGCCGGTGACCACCGCCACGTACTCCGGCCGCTTCATGCGGCCCTCCAGCTTCAGGCAGTCCACCCCCAAATCGGAGAGGGCGGGCACCTGGCCGGCCAGGCAGTTGTCCTTGAGGCTCAACGGGCAGGCCTTTTTCGCCGGCTCGTCCAGGCCGTAGGGCAGGCGGCAGGGCTGGGCGCAGGTGCCCCGGTTGCCGGACCGCCCCCCCACCAGGGCGCTCATGGCGCACTGGCCGGAGTAGCACATGCACAGGGCCCCGTGGACGAAGACCTCGATCTCCGCGCCGCAGGCGGCCCGGATGCCGGCCACGTCCTCCGCCGAGCACTCCCGGGCCAGCACGATCCGCTCGCAGCCGTCCCGGGCCAGCTCCCCGGCGCCGCCGGAGGTAAAGACGCTCATCTGGGTGCTGGCGTGGAGGGGCAGGTCCGGCAGGGCGCGGCGCAGCACGTCGAAGAGGCCCCAGTCCTGGACCAGCACCGCGTCCACCCCCAGGCGGCAGGCGGTCCGGGCGGCCTCCAGGGCCTGGGGCAGCTCCCGGTCCGTCACCAGGGTGTTCAGGGTCAAAAATATCCGCGCGCCCCGCAGGTGGCAGTAGGACACGGCGTCGGCAAACTCCCCGTCGGAGAAGTTCTTGGCGTTCCGGCGGGCGTTGAAATCGCCCCAGCCCAGATACACCGCCCCGGCGCCGTTCTGCACGGCGGCCCGCAGGGCCTCGGGAGACCCGGCGGGGGAGAGCAGCTCCGGCGTCACTTGCGATTGTCCAGCTTCTGCTGCAGGCGGAAGACCTCCCGCTTCAGCTCGCTGACCTCGCTCTGGGCCTTGCCGGCCTCATCCAGATAGCCCTTGATCTGGCCCCGGAGCTGCTCGGCGGCGGATTGGGCCTTGAAGAGCTCGTCAGCCAGGTTGACGGCGGTGAGGACAGCGGCGTCCGTGCGGCCCACCTTGGAGCTCTCCAGAACCTCCGTCATTTTGTCATTGACATAGGAACCCACTTTCTGCATGTAGGCGGCGGACTCCTCGGCCACAAAGGTGTAATCCTCCCCGCAGATGGTCACGACAACGTGGTTTGCCATGGTACACTCCTCCTCTTTGGTGAACAGGCGAACGCCTATGATAACAGCGTACAGTATATCATAGAAGTGCGGCGTGTTCCAGAAGAAACCAGAGGATTTTGAAAAAATTCACAAACAGGGGGAGAGCGGCCGGAAGATTCTTGGGGGAGGGTCTTGTCCTAAAGGCGGATTTCGTGTAGAATGGGAGCACAACAGACGGGAGAGGAGGGCCGAGATGGGAAGCGTGCTGGTACATACGCCGGAGGAGAGCGTCACCGTGCCCGCCCAGGCCGCGCAGCGGCTGCTGGAGCGGGGGGACGGAGACGCGGCGCTGCTCTATCTGGCCCTGCTGCGCCACCACGGGAACCTGCAGCCCCGGGCCCTGGCGGGGGAGCTGCGGTGGGACCGGGGCCGCATCGAGGCGGCGGAGGAGACCCTGCGCCAGCTGAGGCTGATCGCTCCCGCCGCGGCGGAGGCGCCCCCCGCCCCCGCGGAGGAGAAGCCCGCCTACCAGCGGTCCGACATCCTGGACCGGCTGGAGAACAGCGAGGATTTCCGCCAGCTGGTGGCGGAGGTGGAGCGGAAGCTGGGGAAGAAGCTGACGGTCCCGGACACGGGGATGCTCCTGGGACTCCACGACTATCTGGGACTGCCCGCGGATGTGATCTATCTCCTGGTGTGCCACTGCGCCCAGCGGGTGGAGCGGCGCTTCGGCCCGGGCCGGCGGCCCGCCATGCGCCAGATCGAGCGGGAGGGCTACGCCTGGGCCCGCATGGGGATCGACAGCCAGCGGTCCGCGGCGGCCTATCTGCGCAAGTACGCCCAGCAGCAGGAGACCATCCCCGCCTACATGCGGGCCCTGGGGCTGGGGGAGCGGATGCCCAGCCCCTCGGAGGAGAAGTACCTTGCCGCCTGGCAGGAGATGGGCTTCTCCCCGGAGGCGGTGGCCCTGGCCTATGACAAGACCGTGCTGAAGTGCCACGAGCTGAAGTGGCCCTACTGCAACGGGATTCTGAAGAAATGGCACCAGGCGGGCCTCCACACGGCGGAGGAGATCCAGGCCGGGGACCGGCCGGAGCGGCGCCAGCCGGCGGACGAAAAGCGGGACGCCAGTCAGGGGATGCGCAAGTATATGCAGGATCTGCACAGGGACAGGAGGTGACCGGCTTTGGCATATGATGGAAGAGTCATGCGCCGGGCTCTGCAGCGCTTTGAGGAGGACCGGCAGCGGCGGCGGGAGCAGTTCCAGGAGCGGCGGGAGCGGATCTTCCAGCGCCAGCCCCGGCTGCGGGAGATTGACGGGCAGCTGCGCTCCACCATGACCCGGATCATCACCAGTGCTCTCCGCCATGGCACGGACCCCCGGTCCGCGGTGGCGGTGCTGCGGGACGAGAATCTGAGCCTGCAGGAGGAGAAGCGGACGCTCCTGCGGCAGCTGGGCCTGCCGGAGGACGCCCTGGACGAGACCCCCGCCTGTTCCCTCTGCGGGGACACCGGCTATCGGGAGAACGGGGAGGTCTGCCGCTGCCTGCGGGCCTATTACGCCCGGGAGCAGCAGAAGGAGCTTTCCCAGATGCTGGATCTGGGGAGCCAGAGCTTTGATACCTTTGACCTGGAGTGGTATCCGCAAACCTACGACGCCAACTATGGCATGACGCTGCAGCAGAATATGGAGACCATCTACGATGTCTGCGCGGATTTTGCCCACCATTTTGGCCGCCGGCCAGAGAACCTGCTCCTCTTCGGCGCCCCGGGGCTGGGAAAGACCCACCTCTCCGCCGCCATCGCCCGGGAGGTCAGCGAGAGAGGATATTCGGTGGTGTACGACACTGCCGGACACGTCTTCGAGCAGTTTGAGAACCAGAAATTTACCCGGGAGGATGCGGCGAAGAGCTACGTGGAGCGGGTGCTCCACTGCGACCTGCTGATCCTGGACGACCTGGGGTCCGAGATGACCACGGCCTTCGTCCAGAGCGCCCTGTACCAGATCGTCAACACCCGCCTGCTGGAGCGGCGCTCCACCATCATCAACACGAACCTGATGCCGGAGCAGATTGCCGCGCGTTACTCCCAGCAGATCGCCTCCCGGGTTGAGGGGGAGTACCAGCTGCTGCCCTTTGTGGGGGAGGACATCCGGGTGCAGAAAAAAAGGCGCCGGCAGAGCTGAGGCGCCCGGGCCGGAGGGACGACTTCGGCACTCCCGCGCGTTTGAAAGAGAAAACCCGGCGGAACCATTCCGCCGGGTTTTTCCGCATGGATGTAACGAATCCGCCTTGCGGGGGATATAAGGGGGAAAGGAGGGGGGAACTTCGTGGAGGA
Organism: uncultured Oscillibacter sp.; assembly: GCA_904393855.1. Taxonomy (GTDB): domain Bacteria; phylum Bacillota; class Clostridia; order Oscillospirales; family Oscillospiraceae; genus Oscillibacter. The sequence continues at coordinate 14,190 of CAJFNE010000045.1, forward strand.
TATGAACCAGGTCTACCGCCAGCACGCCCAGACCGTCTATAAGTTCCTCCTGGCCCAGTGCCGGAACCCGGATCTGGCGGAGGAGCTGACCCAGGAGACCTTTTATCAGGCGGTCCGGTCCGTGGACCGCTTCGACGGCACCTGCAAGGTCTCCGTGTGGCTGTGCCAGATCGCCAAGCACCTGTGGTACCAGCATCTGCGCAAGCACCGGCGGGAGGTCCCCCTGCCGGAGGAACGTCCGGAGGCCCCCGGTCCCTCGGCGGAGGAGGGGCTTCTGGAGCGGGAGGGGCAGCTGGCCCTGCTGCGGCAGGTCCACAACCTGCCGCCGGACGCCCGGGAGGTGGTGCACCTGCGGGTCTTTGGGGGCCTGAGCTTCCGGGAGATTGGGGACGTGATGGGCCGGACGGAGACCTGGGCCCGGGTGACGTTCTACCGGAGCAAGGAGAAACTGCAAAATGGAGGGAACAGCCATGAAGAATGATCTGACCTGCGCCCTGGTGCGGGACCTGCT
>CAJFNE010000046.1 GCA_904393855.1 uncultured Oscillibacter sp.
TATGCGCCCGTAGCTCAGTTGGATAGAGTGTTAGACTCCGACTCTAAAGGTCGCTGGTTCGAATCCAGTCGGGCGTACCAAAACAAGAGGACATCCAAAAGGATGTCCTTTTGTTTTGGACTCTGGCCGCCGGAGGCGGCCTCCGCCCTCCGGTGATCCAAATACTCGGCGGAAGTGAATTCCGCCTGCGCCGAGGCTTTGCCTGCGGCAAAACGCTCGTACGGCGCATTGGCACCGCCGGCCAGAAGGCCGGTTGGGTGGTTCTCCTGCAACGGTCCTGTCAATCTAAAATATCGATTTTAACCGTCCCGCCCAGTTCGTCGCAAGCGGCATATCGCTTGCGACGAGCTTTTTCATTTCTTTGCAAAACTCATCGCGCGCCCATGGAAGCTGCTCCTCGCTTCCATGTTGGACCCGCTGTCGCTGGGCGCGCAGTTGGGAGACGCCCCGTGTGCGTTACCGTCTCGGGGAACGGAAACTCTCACGGTCCCCCACATACAAAGAGGCGCCCGCATTTCCAGCTCCCCTTTTCATGATGCTTAATAGGAACCGCCCCCTGTCGCGTAGACAGGGGGCGGTTTTGGCTGAAAATAATTTGAAAAAAACTTGGCTCCGTTACACCTCGGTTTCCAGGCAGAGCTTTTCAGGGGCGGTCGTCAGCCGCCGGCCAGGCTGGGCAGGAACAGAACGATCTCGGGGATAAAGGTCACCAGCAGCAGGCCGATGAGCGCCAGGCCCAGATAGATAAATAGGTGCCTGTTGATGATGTCCTTCACCGTCATGCCCTCCACCAGGCGGGCGCCCACGAAGAGGTTCACGCCCAGCGGCGGCGTCACCATGCCCATGCTGAGGTTCACCACCATCATGACGCCGAAGTGCACCAGGTCGATGTCAAAGGCCTGGCAAATGGGCACGAAGATGGGCGAGACGATCAGGATGGCCGCGTTGGTCTCCATAAACGTGCCCATGAACAGCAGCAGGAGGTTGATCAGGAGCAGCAGGACGATCTTGTTGTCGGAGAGGCCGATGATGAACTGGGACATCTTCGTGGGGATGTTGGCCTGGGTCATCACGAAGCCGAAAGCCCCTGCCGCCGCCACGATAAACATGACCATGGCGGAGGACACCGCGGAGTCCTTCATGATCTTGTAGACTTTCTTCCAGTTCAGCTCCCGGTAGAGGAAGAAGCCCACGATCAGACCGTAGAGGCAGGCCACCGCGGCCGCCTCCGTGGGAGTGAAGATGCCGCCGTAGATGCCGCCCAGAATGATAATCGGCATCAGCAGGGACCAGATGCCCTCCAGGAAGCTCTTCCCCACCGCCCGCAGGCTGAACTTATGGGTGATGGGGACGTGCTTCTTGCCGTAAATGACGCCCCAGATGGACATCAGAATCACCAGCAGAATGCCGGGGAGGATGCCGCCGGTGAATACGTCGCCCGTGGAAGCGCCGGTGGTGACGGAGTAGGTCACCATGGGGATGCTGGGCGGGATGATGGTGCCCAGGAAGCCGGCCGTGGCGCAGGTGGTGACGGAGAACTTCTTGTCATAGCCCGCCTCGATCATGGCGGGAACCACGATGGAGCCGATGGCGATCACCGTGGCCGTGGCGGAGCCGGAGATGGCCCCCATGAAAGCCGAGGCCACGAACGCCACCACCGCCAGGCCGCCGGGCAGGTGGCCCACCAGGGAGTTGGCCATATTCACCAGCCGGCGGGACACACCGCCCTCCACCATCAGGCCGCCGGCGATCATGAAGAACGGCAGCGCCATCAGGGAGAAGGAGTCCATGCTGACGAAGATGCGCTGGGGAATCACCATCAGGGATGTATTCGTGAACAGCGCCAGGGGGATCGTAGCCGCCGCCACCAGCGCCAGGGCGATGGGAAGCCCCAGGAACGCCACCACGAAGAAAATCAGGAACAGGGACAAACCCATCATATCAGCACCTCCTCCTTATTGTCCACGCCCTTGATCACATCCACCAGGTCCTGGATGCTGCGGACGGCGCTGAGGCCGAAGCCCAGCGGCAGCGCCAGGTAGATGATGTAGAAGGGAATCCGCAGCATGGGCGAGACGTTGCCGGTGCGGATCGCGCTCTGGATGAACACGATGGAGATGATGGTCAGGAATACGAACATGACGATCATCATCAGGGTGCTGAAGATCTCCAGCGCCCGCTGCAGCTTCTTAGGCGCCATGGAGACGAAAATGTCAATGCCCAGATGGGCCTTCTGCCGGGTGGCAATGGAGATGCCCAGCATGGTGGACCACACCATCAGGTACCGCGCCGCCTCCTCCGACCAGATGATCGGGGACTGCAGCACATAGCGGAAAAACACAGCCACGAGGGTGATGACAGTCATGGCGCTCAGGCCGACCACCGCGATCAGTTCCTCGACTTTGCTGACGATCTTGTCCAGCGTTTTCATACACTGCTCCTTTCTCGGATCTCCGATTTTTTAGGAGCGGGGTGCCCCGGATGCTCAGGGCACCCCGCCCGCGCGGGAAATACTGGCTTGCGGAAAACGCTGTCCTCAATAGTCGTTCTGCACAGCAGCAATCCGGTCCGCGCCGATCTGCTCCGCGAACTGGTCGTACACAGCGTCCCAGCAGGCGTCGCGGAAGGCCTCCTGATCGGGGTGGGTGATCTCATAGCCCTCGTCCTCCAGGTTCTGGAGGAACTGGTTCACCTGGTCGCCGTTGGTCTGGATCTGGTACTCCGTGGCCTCGGCGGCGGCCTCCAGGATGATGTTCTGGATATCCTCGGGCAGGCTGTTGAATCGGCCGGCGTTCATGATCAGGGGCGCCGTCACATAGAACTCGCTGCTGGTGGAGATGTAGGGCGCCACCTCCTGGATGTTGGCGGTGTACATGGAGGTGATGGCCACGCTGACGCCGTCCACGGTGCCGTTCTGGATGGCGGAGTACACCTCGCTCCAGCCCATGGTCACCGGGGCCACACCCAGGGCCTGATAGGCCGCGATGTGGATGGGGTTATTGTTGGCGCGGATGCGCAGCCCCTCCACGTCGGCCGGCGTCTCAATGGGGCGCTGGTTGTTCCAGATGCAGAAGAAGCCAGCTTCCCAGTTGGCAAGGCCCTTGATGCCCAGGGGCTCCAGGGCGTCCAGGCACTCCTGGCCGATCTCGCCGGTGATGACGCTGCGGGCGTGCTCCTCATCCCGGAACAGGTAGGGCAGGTCAAACAGGGAGTACACATCGGTGAAGGACGCCAGGTTGCCGGAGTTGATCAGCGCCATGTCCACGGTGCCCATGACGACGCCCTCTGTCAGGTCCGACTCGTTGCCCAGCTGGCCGCTGGGGAAAATCTCCAGGGTAATGCGGCCGTCACTCTTCTCGCTCAGAAGCTCCGCGAATTTCTGGAGACCCAGGTGATAGGAGTGGTCCGTCGTCACCACGTGTCCCACCTGGAACGTATAGGTCTCCTCGCCGTCACTGCTTTCGCCGTTGGACGTTTCCCCTCCGCAGCCGGCGGAAACGGTCAGCACCATACAGAGGGAGAGAATCAATGCGCCTAGTTTTTTCATCTTTTTCATGGTTTTCTTCCCCTTTCTATTCTTCAATGGAATTCTGAGAGCCGGTTCTCAGTTGGTGTAAATCCCCCGGAGGGTCGCGCTGTCCAGGATATGGCCCTCCATGGCGCGATACAGCTCGTTCATCCAGAAGCCCTCGGTCAGGTCCAGCGCCGTGTCCAGCGCGTAGACATGGAGCTCATAGATGTGGGGGCGGTCCGGCGGTCCCATGCCGCCGTAGCAGCAGCACGCCTCCGGCGGCAGGCTGCCGCCCTGGACGCTGGTCCAGCTGTTCAGCCCCTGCACGAAAGCGGGGTGACGGCTGCTGGCGTCCTCCTCCACCCGGGTGTCCGCCAGGTTGCACCCCGTCCAGTGGATCCAGGAGAATCCCCGGGTAACGGGCACCGCGTCCTTGTCCTCCAGTACGAAAGCATAGGAGCGGGCACCCGCAGGCGGGTCCAGAATCTCAAAGGGCAGGGAGCGGGAGGGCACGCCGTGGGCGCTGAACTGGGTCCCCCGCTTGCCGTAGGCGTCCTGGATCACCCCGTCCACGATCCCCTCGCTGATGACTCGCATGGGTGTCCCCTCTTACAGGGCCTTCCGGAAGATCTCCCGGATCTCCGGATCGGTCAGCTGATAGGTGGAGTGGCCCATAACCCGAGTCTGGGTGTCGGTCTCCGCCACCAGATCGTCCAGGTCCGCCTCCGTGACGCCGAACTCCCGCAGGGGGATCAGGCAGCCCACGTCGGACACCAGAGCGGTAATGGCCTCCGCCACGGCGTCCAGCGCCTCCCGGTCGGAGAGGCCCTCGGTGTTGACGCCCATGGCGTCGCCGATCCGCCGCACTTTCTCCAACTCCGCCAGGCCCACCACCGGGAAAGTGTAGGGCAGCAGCACCGCGTTGGAGAGACCGTGTCCCACGTGGAACTTGGCGCCCAGGGCAAAGGCCAGGCCGTGGTTGGCGGCGGCACCGTCCGTCAGGTTCATCACATAGCCGCCGATGGTGCTGGCATAGCTCATCCAGTACCGGGCCTCCTGGTTCTTTCCGTCGGCCACCGCCTTGCGCAGGTACTTGGAGATCACCCGGATGCCCTCCAGGCAGATGGTGTCGCAGAAGGGAGAGGCGTTGGTGGAGAGGAAGCTCTCCAGGTGGTGGCAGAAAGCGTCCAGGCCCACGGCGGCGGTCACTTTCCGGGGGCAGCTCAGGGTCAGCAGGGGGTCCACCAGGGCGATGTTGGCGGAGATGTTCTGATCCACCACGCCCGCCTTGGAGCCATTTACCAGCATGATGGAGAACACGGAGACCTCCGAGCCGGTGCCGGCGTTGGTGGGCATCAGGATCAGGGGATCGCAGCGGTTGGGCACCTTGTCGATGCCCGTGTAATCCGCGTAGGACCCGCCGTTGGTCACCAGCATGGCGGCCGCCTTGGCCACGTCGATGGCGCTGCCGCCGCCGATACCAACCACGCCGTCGCAGCCGTTGTCCTTGTAGACCTGCAGGGCGGCGGTGACGTTCTCCTCCGGCGGCTCCGGCAGCACGTCGCTGTAGACGGCGAAGCTGACGCCGTAGGCTTTGGCCTCCTCCTCCATCTTTTCGATGACGCCCAGGCCCAGGATCACGGAGTCCGTCACCAGCAGGGCCTTGGTGACATTGAGCTTTTTCAGGTACATACCGAGCTTGGCGGACACGCCGTTCTCAATTACCAGCTGGGTGGGGCTTTTAAAGACGATCTTCATTTCCTGCATAAGAATACACCTGCTTTCTTTCCATTAAATTTGTTCCAGCATGGACCCCGTCTCCTGCAGACGGATGTGCCAGGCGAATGCCTCCCGCAGGAGCTGGGGATGATGGCCGCCCGCCTCCCGGACGGCCTTTTCCAGATAGGCCCGCAGGGGCTCCCGGTAGTGGGGGCCGGCGCAGTGTTCGATGATGCACCGGGCCCGCTCCACGTCATCTTTCCCCCGCAGATCCGCCACGCCCTGGTCGGTGACCACCACGTCCACATCGTGCTCGCTGATGTCCTGGTGGGTCACCATGGGCACGATGGTGGAGATGGCGCCGCCCTTGGTCTCGGCGGTGAACAGCATCACGGAGAGCCCGGCATTGGAGGCAAAGCCCGCGCCGCCGCCCAAACCGTTCACCACCTTCGTCCCGGCCACGTGGCTGCTGTTGACGTTGCCGTACATATCCATCTCGATGCCGCTGTTCAGGGTGATCAGCCCCAGGCGGCTGACTGCCTCCGCGCTGTTGGTGACATCCGTGTTCCGGATGACCACCCGCTCCCGGAACAGGTCCGGCTGCTCCTCCAGCAGCTGGATCACCCGGGGCGTCATCTGGATGGAGCCGGTAGAGGCCGCCGCGGCCCTGCTGCTGGCCAGCAGCTCCATGTTGGCCTCCTGCAGCACGCCGCAGAAGAACTGGAGGTTCTCAAACTTTGATTCGCCCAGCTTCCGGACAATGGCCGCGGCCATACCGCCGAAGCCGGTCTGGATGGGCGGCAGGACGCCGCCGGGCATCCGGGGGACCTCCCGGGAGAGGAAGTCCAGCAGATGCTCCGCCACCCGCTCCATGGCGGGCCGGGGCTCCGCCGGAGGCGGCGTCTCATCCAGCTCGTCGGAACGGACGATGTACCGGATCTTCTCCGGATCGATCCGGATGTACGGCGTGCCGATCCGCTGCTCCACCCGGGTCAGGGGGATGGGCCGGCGGTCCGGCGGGAAGCCCGGCAGGAAGATATCGTGCATGCCTTCCAGGGTCAGGGGCTGAGCCAGGTTGATCTCCACGATCACGCTTTTGGCCCGCTCCAGGAAGTGAGGCACCATCCCCACGGAGGAGGTGGGTACCAGGTACCCCTCCTCCGTGATGCGCAGAGCCTCCACCACTGCCACGTCGATGTCACCAAAAGCGCCGTCCCGGGTCAGGCGGGGCATTTTGCTCATCTGCTGCTCCACATAGGGGACCTGTCGGGCGTTCACCTGCTTGGCCAGCACCTTGCTCTCGATCAGCGGCGCCCGCCAGGAGATGAGTCCCTCCTCCCCCAGCAGGGTGTCCAGGGGGCCGTCGTTGGCGCCGGACAGCAGCCGGATCTGGAAATCCTCACCGCTCTGCTTTCGGGCCACCAGCGCCCGAGCCACCGCCTTGGGGTAGCCGGCGTTGGTATACCCCCCTACCGCCACGGTCATGCCGTCCCGGATGCAGGCGGCCGCCTCCGCGGCACTGACCACCCGGTCCCGGAGCCGGGCGCATGCAATGCGCTCATCCATGTCCGTCAGATAGGCTGGCCGGGGGTGAAGCCGCTCCAGAGCTCCTCATCCGTGGGCTGGAAGTTGGGAATCTCCCGGATCATCCAGGTGTTGTTCAGGTAGTGCTTCAGGCTGATGTTCTCCGAGCAGATGTTGCCGCCCCAGGTGCCGCAGCCCAGGGAGCTGGTGAAAGGCAGGCCGCTGGTCCAGCTGCCGGTGTTGGTCAGGGCGTTGGGCAGGTTGATGGTCACCCGGGTGGTATATGTACCAAGCGCATACTTCAGGATGCGGTCCTCGTCCTTGGAGTAGATGCCGCAGGAGTGGCCGGCGCCGGAGTAGGCGTGGTTCTCGTTGACGATGCGGATGGCCTCGTCGATGCCCTTGAACTTATAGACGGCCATGGTGACGGTCATCTTCTCGCCGGCAAAGGGAGTGGCGGCGCCGGTCTGGCTCTCCTCCACCATCAGGAACTTGGTCCCCTCCGGCACGGTGATGCCCGCAAGCTTTGCGATGTTCTCCACAGGGCTGGCCACGATGTCCCGGTTGATCACGTGGTTGGCGGGCCACTGGGGCCAAATGGCCCTCTGGAGCTTCTCCTTCTCCTCCGCGTTCAGCAGATGGCCGCCCACCTTCTTCATCTCCGCCAGCATGGCGTCGTAGACCTCTTCCTCGATGAGGACCTCGTTGTCGCAGGAGCAGCCCGCCGCCAGGTCAAAGGTCTTGCTGTTCTTGATCTTCATGGCCGCGTCCGCCAGGTCCGCCGTCTTGTCCACGGTGATGATGGCGTTGCCGGCGCCCACGCCGAACGCCGGGGTCCCTGAGGAGTAAGCCGCCCGGACCATGGGCTGGCCGCCGGTGGCGATGACCAGGTCGCACTGGCGCATCAGCTCGTTGGTGATCTCCACGGTGGGATTCTCGATGCAGATGATCAGGTCCTCCGGCGCGCCGTACTTCTTCAGGATCGCCCGCATATCCGCGCAGGCCAGGGTGCTGGTCTTCTTGCTGCGGGGATGGGGGGCGAAGATGATGGCGTCCCGGGCCTTCATGGCGTTCACGGACTGGATCATGGGGTGCATCTCCGGCTGGGTGCTGGGCACCAGGGACCCAATGACGCCCACGGGCTTGGAGATCCGCACCAGCCCTTTCTCCGGGATCTCCTCCGTGATGCCCACGGACTTGACGCCCTTCACATCATAAAACATCTGGCGGCACTTGCTCTGGACCTTGGACAGCTTGGATTCATAGTCGCCCAAGCGGGTCTCCTCCAGCGCCAGCTTGGCCCAGCTCTCCAGAGTCTCCCGGCTGTTGGCCACCTCATAGCAGATGGCAAATGCCAGCTGGTCCACCTGCTCCTGCGTATACTTCTCCGCTACCTTCTGGGCTGCCCGCGCCCGCTCCATCAGTTCCGCCACATAAGTCTTCGCGTCCAGAATCTGCTCACCCATGATAAAAACTCCTTTCAAATCCTCAAATTCTGTAAATGATACCGTAGACTTCGCATGTGTGATGCTGCTTGCAGGTGTCCTATCCTATCCCATTCAGTGCAGAAAACGTTTTCTGATTATATTTAGCTTCATCCCAGGTGAAATGTCAAGGATTGTCATGTTTTAAACAATAAATTCAATCATTTATCCATAATTATTTGTTCACTTTTTGTTATATTCCATATTTTTTACAGAAAATTTTTCTGTTCGCTTTCTGATCCCCCATTATTTATCATAAGATTTGAGGAATTGTATTGTATTTTCAGAAAATTAGTATATAATAAACAATTGTAAATCAGGTAAAGGATTTCTTCTTATGTCTAAGACCACAACGATCAAGGATATTGCCAAAGCGGCCGATGTCTCCATTGCCACAGTTTCCCGCGTCATCAACCAGTCCGAAAATGTGAAGCCGGAGCTGGCGGAGCGGGTGATGTCCGCTGTGAAAAAACTGAATTACTCCCCCAACGCCGTGGCCAGAAGCCTGAAAAATTCCAAGACTGCCGTGGTGGCATACCTTGTCTCCAATATCTCCGACCCGTTCTTTATTACCATTGGCCGGGGAATTGAGGCCTACATCCAGAATTACGGCTATAACCTGATGGTCTGCAGTATCGGCCATTCCAAGGAGCGAGAGCGGGATTACCTGCGGATACTGCAGGGCAAAAAGGTGGATGGGATGATCATCAATACCACCGGGTACAACGACGACCTGATCAGCGGTCTCAGCCGCAAGATTCCGGTCGTTCTGAGCAACCGGCGGATCAACGACGGCAATTTCATTGGGGACTTCGTGGACCAGGAAAACGTGGGGGACGCCTATGCCCTGACCAATCAGCTGCTGATGAACGGTCATAAGCGGATTGCTCTGGTCAATGGCCCGGAACACGTCAGTACTGCCTATGAGCGGTACCGGGGCTTCTGCTCCGCCATGCGGGAGGCGGACCTGACCGTGGACGCCACCTATCCCTACCAGTACAGCAACACTTTCACCACGCAGACAGGATATGATGGCGTTCGGGTTCTCATGTCTCTTCCGGATCCCCCCACCGCTTTCGTCTTTGCCAGCAGCGAACTGGCTTTTGGCGGCATGCGCTACTTCGTTCAGAAAGGCATTCGGGTCCCACAGGATGTCTCCTTTGTATGCATCGGCGATCTGATCAACCGGGACCTGCTCTACACCCAGCCCACCCTCTCCTCCGTCAATCTCCACGGCATGGGCGAGCGCATGGCCGAGCTGCTGTTGGAGCGCATCCAGGCGGAGGCAGCGATTCCCAACAGGGAAGTACGCTTTTCCAGCACGATTCTCCAGGGGAACAGCGTCCAAAGCATCGTCTGAATCGAAAAAAGAAGCGGTTCCGCCATTGCGGAACCGCTTCTCTCTTGTTTCCCTGTTCAACCGCAGGATGTGGACCGGGAGATCCGCATCTGGTGGCCGCTGAAAATCCCGTCGGGGATGGCCTCCTTCTGGTACCGGGACACCTCCAGCAGCTTGCCGAAATCAATGCCGGTGTCGTATCCTATGTCGTTGAGCATATACACCAGGTCCTCCGTGGCCAGATTACCGGAGGCACCGGGCGCGAAAGGACAGCCTCCCAGCCCGCCCAGGGTGGACTGGACCGCCGTCACACCACACTCGATGGCCGCCAGGGTATTCACCATGCCCATATTGCGGGTGTCGTGGATATGCACCTGCAGGGGCATCTGGGGATACGCCTCCTGCATGGCGCGGATTGTCTCCCGCACCTGCCGGGGATTCGCCACGCCGATGGTGTCGCAGAGGTCGATCTCCTGCACCAGCTCCGCGTAAGGCGCCGCGAAAGCCACAGCCGCCTCCACCGGCAGCTTCCCCTCAAAGGGGCAGCCGAACGTGGTGGCCAGGTCCAGGCAGATATGCAGGTCCGGGTTATCCTCCCGGATCTTCCGCAGCTCCGCCAGGGACTCGGCATGGGTACGGTTGATGTTGGCCCGGTTGTGGCTCTCACTCAGGGACACTACGTAGGAGACCTTGCGGATGCCGCTCTCCCAGGCCAGCTGCGCCCCTCGGAGATTCGGTACCAGCGCCAGGAAATCCACGTCGTCATACCGTGCCAGGCATGCCTCCGCCACCTCCCGGGCATCCCGCATCTGCGGGATCGCCTTGGGACTGACAAAGGAGGTCACCTGCATATGCCGGACCCCCGCCTGGATGATGCCGTCAATAATGCGCAGTTTCTCATTCACGGGAACATAGTCCCTCAGGTTCTGGAAGCCATCCCGGGGACCCACTTCATAAACGTCAACCACCTGTTTCACAATGACCCTCCTTCAAAATGTCTTTTCTGGGAGGGGATAGGACACTTTGATTATACGGCCCCGGATCTCAATTTGCAAGGGAAATTTGTAAACGTTTTCAGATATATTTCTGCACGATTCTTTTCGTCCGCCCTGGTACCGCCCTGATATCTTCTGAAATTTCCATATAGACATCGTAGGGTTGTTTACCGCCCCCTGTCTCAAGGCCGCTTCAAAAGCGCGGCATCCGCTGCGGCGCAGCAGATATCGGCATGCTGGCCTCATAAAACCGTCCCGTTAATTTCGTCTCCAACTCAGCTTACGCTTTACGGTCATGGCGTGAAGACAGTGTGGAGGCGCGGCCATTCTCTTGCCGCGCCTCCATGTCAGATCTGGGTTCAGTCCTTGAAGAGCTCCGCCGCGTCGGGGACCTGGACGTCCAGGGGCAGGGCGATCTTGGAGATGTTGATCAGGTGCTTGTAGTCCACGTTCTCGCAGAGGATGTTGTTCCCCCACGTGCCGCAGCTCT
>CAJFNE010000047.1 GCA_904393855.1 uncultured Oscillibacter sp.
CGGGCCGCCCTTTTCTGGTTGCCTTGCCGCTATGCCGCGCCAGCGCACGCGCGGCTCTTTTTTATGCGAATTTCTTATGCAGCATGATATCCAGTACCAACGGCTTTCATTCAATGAATCAGGTGGAAGAAAGGCACGAATTTATGCGTCAAACCATCAAATAATACATGACCTATGCAAGGTTATAAGACTCGATTCCATTTTGCCTGGTTAAAAATCGTTTTCACTATTACCCCCTCTATGCGGAAGATTTCTTCCGCATTTTGAAAAAAGTTGTGCATGAGTGCCTCCTCACTTAAAGCTCGCTTGTGTGAACAGGCGTTCTACAGCTTTCTGGTCGGCGTTCGGGAATGGTTCTCCCTGCCTTTTGCTGATAACCGCCCGCCCAGAACCAGAGTTGACCTGCGTACGAGGAGCCATTGACGCCTCAAATTTTTGCATTTGAGTCTATTTCCGCAAGATCCTCTCCGCCTTTTGAGGGGAAATGCGGCAGCCTCGTTCACCATGTCCGCCCGCTGGTTTCCCAGCATGGGCCAACCATTGGTCAAAGCCCCGGCCCCGCCTGGTTCGGCGGGGCCGGGGCATTGCCTCGGAAACAATCTTTTGCCGCGGTGGCCGCAGCTTGTGGTGTGCGCGCCCAGTTCCTCCTTCTGGCTCCGGCGGCCTGTTCCGCTCCATGTCCGCTGCCGGGCAGCGGGGCTTTTCCGGCCCTATCAGAAGTCGGTCAACCGCGCGGGCCGCTTCTCCAGGAAAGCCGTCATGCCCTCCTGCTTATCGTGGGTGGAGAAGGCAAGGCCAAAGGCATCCGCCTCTAGCCGCAGCCCGTTGGCCAGGTCCATATCCTGTCCCGCGTTGATGACGCTCTTGGCAACGCTCACCGCATAGCTGCCCTTGCTGAGGATCTTCCCCGCCATCTCCCAGCAGGCGTCCATCAGCCGATCCGCCGGGACCACCTTGTTGGCAAGACCCACGCGGTACGCCTCCTGGGCGTCGATCCGGTCGCAGGTGAAGATCAGCTCCTTGGCGCGGCCTTTGCCAATGAGCCGGGCCAACCGCTGGGTGCCGCCGAAGCCGGGAAGGATGCCCAGCCCGCACTCCGGCTGGCCGAACACCGCGTTCTCCGCGGCGATGCGGATGTCGCAGGCCATGGCGATCTCGCAGCCGCCGCCCAGGGCATAGCCGTTCACCGCCGCGATGGTGACCTGGGGCATATTCTCCAGCTTGCTGAAGGCTTCCATGGCCAGCAGGGACATGGCGCGTCCCTCCGCCGGCGTGGCGTTCACCATCTCGGAGATATCCGCGCCGGCCACGAAGGCCTTGCCGCCGGAGCCGGTCAGGATCACCACCCGCACGTCCTTGCGGCCCTCCAGCTCCGTGAAGCACTCCTTCAGCTCGCTCAGCGTCTCGGAGTTCAGCGCATTCAGGGACTTGGGGCGGTTGATGGTCACAGTTGCGATCTGGTCCGCAATTTCTAAAATCACATGGTTCATAATATCTCCCCTATCATCATGGTCGTCCCGTCTCTGTCCCGCCGGAACTCCCGTCTCCATACCCCCTCAGGGGCAGAGGGCGTGGACCTGCTCAATCTGCCGCTGGGACTGCGCTTTGAACATGCCCAGGTCGTTCATGATGGTCACGATCCGGAACCCCTGCCGAATCCGCTCTGCGGCGGCCTCCGGGGAGCCGGTCACGATGCCGGGAATCTTCCCGTGCTCCTGGCAGGCGCGCAGGATGCGGTCGACGGCGGCCACCACCTCCGGGTTCTTCAGGTCCTGGGGATGTCCCATGTCCAGGGACAGGTCCCCCGTGCCGATGAAGATGGAATCCAGGCCGTCCATGGCGGCCATCTCCTCCACGTGGCTGAGGCCCTCCCGGGTCTCGCACTGGAACATGGTGAAGAGCGCGTCGTTGGCCTCCTGAATGTAGTGGTCGTAGCCCCCCCAGCGGGGACCCCGGCCGGCGTTCATGCCCCGGGCGCCCAGAGGCGGGAACTTCACGGCGTCCATGATATAGCGGGCGTCGTCCATGTTGTTGACCATGGGCACCAGCAGGCCGTGGGCTCCCACGTCCAGCACCCGGCGCATCAGCTTTGTCTCGATGGTGTAGACCCGCGGGATGGCCACCATGTCATAGGCCTCCGCCGCCCGGATCATGTCCACCATGGTCTCCAGCCCCAGGGGGGAGTGCTCCATGTCTAGAATAACAAAATCCAGGCCGTTCATACCCAGAATCTCCACATTCGTGGGGTTGCAGGAGGCCACGAAGGCCCCCAGCACATAGGGCTTCTCCGCCAGCTTCTCTTTCAGATAATTTCTCATCCGCATGGTCGAATACCTCCTCGTTCCTTGGCCGCGCTCAGCACAGCTCAAACAGCATGGCCATGGCCTGCCCGCCGCCGATGCACAGGGAGGCGATCCCGTAGCGGACGTTCCGCCGGGCCATCTCGCGGATCAGCGTCATGCTGATGCGGCAGCCCGTGCAGCCCACCGCATGGCCCAGGGCAATGGCGCCGCCGTTCACATTGACCAGCTCCGGGTCCAGGTCCAGATCCCGGATGCAGGCGACCGCCTGGGCGGCAAAGGCCTCGTTCAGCTCGAACAATCCCACGTCCTTGCGGCTGATGCCGGTCTTTTTCTCCAGCTTTTCAATGGCGCTGACCGGCGCGTAGCCCATAATGGCCGGGTCCAGCGCCGTGGAGACGGCGGCCACATACCGGGCCAGGGGCTTCAGGCCCAGCTGGGCGGCCTTCTCCGGCGTGGTCATCATCACCACCGCCGAGCCGTCGTTGCAGGGCGAGGCGTTGCCCGCCGTCACGGTGCCGCCGTCCGGCTTGAAGATGGGCTTGAGCTTGGCAAAGTTCTCATACTGAGCATCTTTAATGTAGGTCTCGTCGTGGTCAAAGACGATCTCCTGCTTCTTCTGGCGCACCTTGATGGGGACAATGTCCTGGTCATACTTGCCCTCCGCCCAGGCCTTTTCCGCCCGGTGGTGGCTCTCCACGGCGAAGCGGTCCTGCATCTCCCGGGTGATGCCGCACATCTCCGCCACGTTTTCCGCTGTGATCCCCATGTGGTAGTTCTTGAACGGGTCCACCAGACCGTCATGGAGCATACTGTCCTCCAGGCGGCCCGGCCCCATGCGGTAGCCCCAGCGCCCCTTCATCACCAGGTAGGGGATCGCGCTCATGGTCTCGCAGCCGCCCGCAATGACCAGGTCGTTGTCCCCCACCTGGATGGACTGGGCGGCGCACTGCATGGCCTTCATGGCGGTGGCGCAGTTCTTGTTGGGGGTGAACGCCGGCGTCGTCTCCGGCAGGCCGGCGTACAGCGCGCACTGGCGGGCGGGATTGGCCTTGGTACCCGCCTGGAAATGGGTGCCAATGATCACCTCATCCACCGCGTGGGGGTCGATCCCCGTGCGCTGGACCACCGCTTTGACGCACTCCGCGCCGTGGACCGGCGCGGGCACATCCCGCAGGGAGCCGCCGAATTTTCCGGTGGCCGTCCGGGCCATCCCCACAATGACAACATCTCTCAGTTCCCTCATGTGAATTCCTTCTTTCCTTTGATCCCTGGAGCGCTCAGAGGGTCTCCAGCACCTTTAAATTCGTTCCGATGTTCAGCGGAGCCTCCGTGGCGGCCTGGATCTGCTCCACGGAGTAGTCCGCAAACCGCTCCGTCAGCTCCAGCCCGTCCCGGGTCACGCGGATCACGCCCATCTCTGTGACAATCGTATCCACAACGCCCACCGCCGTCAGCGGCAGGGTACACTGACGCATGATTTTCGGGGCGCCCCTGTTGGTGTGCAGCATGGCGATGATCACCCGGCGGGCGCCCACCACCAGGTCCATGGCGCCGCCCATGCCCACCACCAGCTTGCCGGGCACCGCCCAGTTGGCCAGGTTGCCCTCCGCGTCCACCTGCATGGCCCCCAGCACGGTGATGTCGATGTGGCTGCCGCGGATCAGGCCGAAGCTCTCCGCCGAGTCAAAAAAGCTCGCGCCGGGGCGGATGGCGGAGTACTGCCCGCCGGCATCCAGCAGATCCGGGTGAGGGTCCGTGACGGCGCTTCCCGTGGCGATCCCCAGGAAGCCGTTTTCCGATTCAAAGGTCACGTCCACGCCATCGGGGAGATACTGCGCCACCTTGACGGGGAGACCCACCCCCAGATTCACCACATCGCCGGACTTCAGCTCCCGGGCGACGCGGCACGCGATGCGTTCTTTCAAATCCAGCATGGCTGTTCCCCCTCTACAATGGATTCCACCAGGATGCCTGGCGTCATCACGTGGTTGGGGTCGATCTCGCCCACCTCAACCACCCGTTCCGCCCCCACGATGACGTGGTCCGCCGCCAGGGCCATGGCGGGGTTGAAGTTGCGGGTGGACATGTTATAGAAGATATTTCCGCTCCGGTCCACCACGCTGCCCCGGATCAGGGCGAAGTCCGCGTGCAGCGGCGTCTCCACCAGATAGGTCTTTCCTCCGAGCTCCAGGGTGGGCTTGCCCTCCGCCACAACGGTGCCCAGGCCCACGGGCGTCAATACGCCGCCCAGGCCCGTGCCTCCCGCCCGGATGCGCTCTACCAGGGTCCCCTGGGGAACCAGCTGATAGTCCACGCCGTACACCACGTCGCCGGGTTTTCGTCCCGCCACCTCGGTGTTGACTCCCACGTGGGAGGCAATCAGCGTCTTGACCAATCCTTTCCGCAGCAGGATGCCAACGCCCAGGCCCGCCCGGCCGGCGTCGCAGCTGATAATGGTCAGATCCCGGCGCCCCAGCTCTGCCAGACGGGCGCAGAGCTGGTTGGGCGAACCCGCACCCGCGAATCCCCCCACCATGACGACCGCCCCGTCATGGAGATCCCGGAGGGCCTCCTCCGCTGTCTTGACTTTCTCCAGCAATCTTATGTTCCTCCCTGTCCGCCGTCTCCGGCGGCTGTAATAACGGCATCTGCCCGCGTGCGCGGGCAGATGCCGTGAATCAGGCCCATCCGCCGAGACGGCAGCCTGTCGCCCGATCCGATATCGGTTCTTACTTCTGCTCCTGCCCGGCGGCGAACTCGTCGTATGCGTCCACATACTCCATCCGCTCCGGGAAGAACACATCCAGGTTGATGACGGGCACATCGCTGTCGAAGACGTGGATGTAGTGCTCCACATTAGCGGGGACCCACACCCAGGAGCCCTCCTTCATGTGGTAGGGCTTGCCGTCCACGTAATAGTCGCAGTGGCCCCGGACCACGATGGCCAGCTGCGCATGGGGATGCGTGTGGGGCCGGACCTCGTTGCCGTTCTGGCACTCCGTCACCGCCAGGGTGCAGCCCTTCGTATAGGCGCCGGCGAATGCCACGCGGGTAATGCCGCCCCGCACAGGCTGCCAGGGACTCTCATACCAGTTGCCAGATACCGCTTCGCTTGCTTTTGCCATGATACTTACCTCCAAAATATGATGATTATGTGGAAGCCCCCGCAGGGGCGTCACGCCTTGATCGGGCTCAGTCCAGCCCCAGCAGCATGGCCGGGGTCTGCTTGCCCATGAGGTTGATCTGCTCCTCCGTCACACCGAACTGATCCGCCAGCAGGTTGATGAACTGTAGCATGCCGGTGACCGGGTCCACGTTGACCTTTTGGCCCAGGTCAGAGTCCAGCACGATCTTTTCCGTGGGGATCGTCTCCAGGATCTTGCCCGCCACCTCGTCGGGGCAGGTGCCGGACTTGGCGATGGTGCTGAACACCGCGGCGTTGAGCTCGATGTAGGCGCCCAGATCGGCCCACTCCTTCATCTGCTCATAGGTGGCGTTCACCAGGAAGTGGGGATGGTTCACGCAGATCTTGGGAACCCCCAGCTCCACGGCTTTCCGCACCACGGCGTCCACCTCCCGGGCGTTGCCGTGGCCCGTGCACAGCACCACCTCGGGGTGCTTGCTGGCGATATAGGAGATCACCTCCACAGCGCCGGGATGCAGCTGGCCGTTTTCATCCACATACTGGATGCCCTCGTCCACCACGGAGCTGTTCCCGGAGCCCACGAACTTGTGGCCGCCGGAGTGTCCGGCAATGTGGTTCACGCAGGAGACCGTGGGCATGTAGATGGTCTTGGCGCCCATGTTGCAGGCGGCGTCCACCGCGTGGACGTTGAACAGCCCCACGGACCGATTCAGCGCCAGGCCGCCGAAGCACTGGCAGCCGTTTTTGGAGAAATGCTCCGAGATCATCCGGGTTCCCATCATGGTGGGGAAGTAGTGATCCTTCACCAGGAAAGACCGGTAACCAGCCTCGCCGGCCAGTTCCATCATGTCGTAGGCGTCCACCTTCCGGGCCGCCACGGAGGGGCCGGCGTGAACGTGGATGTCCACAAATCCCTTTAAAATTTCTTTGGAAAAGCTCATTACAGGTCCATCCTTTCTAAAAATCGCAAATTTACGCCGGGGAGAGCCAGTTGGGAATGAACATCACCAGCTGCGGGATAAAGGTCAGCAGCAGGACCACCACGATGGCAGCCGCCACAAAGGGCCAGATGGATTTGCTGAGTTTGGCCAGCGGCACCTTGGAGATGTTGGAGGTCACAAAGAGCAGCATACCGACCGGGGGCGTGCACAGGCCGATGGTCAGCATCAGGCAGAAGATGATGCCGAAGTGGATCGGGTCCAGCCCCACGGCCACGGCCAGGGGATAGAACACCGGTGTGAAGACGTACATGGCGGCAAAGGCATCCATCAGGCAGCCGATGACGAACAGGCAGGCGATGATCAGCAGCATGACGACAATCTGGCTGTCGGTCACAGAGAGGATCGCCTCGGTGATCAGCGTCGGGATATTCTCAATGGCCAGGCTCCAGCCGATGATGTTGCCGAAGGCCACGATCAGCATGATGGCAGCCGTGGTCATGCCGGTGTTCAGCAGCACCTCCGGCAGCGATTTGATGTCGAAGGAGCGGTAGATGATCGCCGCGATGACCGCGGCCACCACGGCCACGGCGCCGGACTCCGTGGGCGTGAAGATGCCGCCCATAATGCCGCCGATGATCACCACAGGCACCAGCAGGGCGGGGATCGCCTTCACAAAGGCGACGCCGCAGGCCTTGGGGTCAAAGTGGGGCTTGGACTTCTTGTAGCCGCGTTTCTTGGTGTAATAGGCGATGATGACCGCGTAGCTGACGCCCAGCAGGATGCCGGGGACAATGCCCGCCATGAACATTCTGGAGACGGAGGCGCCGGTCAGCACGCCATAGATGATGAAAGTCACGCTGGGCGGGATGATGGGTCCCAGCACGCTGGAGGCCGCGATGACCGAGCCGGTGAAGTCCGCGTCATAGCCGTCCTTTGCCATCTCGCCGATGAGGATGGCGCAGAGGATAGCGGCCACCGCGTTGGCGGA
This sequence comes from uncultured Oscillibacter sp., assembly GCA_904393855.1. Classification (GTDB taxonomy): domain Bacteria; phylum Bacillota; class Clostridia; order Oscillospirales; family Oscillospiraceae; genus Oscillibacter. The sequence continues at coordinate 7,378 of CAJFNE010000047.1, forward strand.
GCCCAGGATCGCGGAGAGGACCATGGCCAGGATCACGCAGCAGTAGGCCATGCCGCCGGGAATCCATCCCACCAGCTCCCGGGCGAAGTTCAGCAGGCGCTTGGTCACGCCGCCCTTATTCATCAGGTCGCCGGCCAGGACGAAGAAAGGGATGCACATCAGGGAGAAGTTGTTGACGCCGGTGAACAGACGCTGGGTGATGATGGACATGTACGCCGGCTCCCCGATGGTAAAGAGGTGGACAATGCCGGTCAGCCCCAGAACAAAGGCCATGGGCACGCCCGCCAGCAGGGTAATCACAAAGACAATGGCAACCAGAGCCATAAATCAGCCCTCCTTTTCTTCCAGCTGTTCGGTTTTCCCGGCAGGAGCCGGCAGGAACGATTTCGCCAGATGCTCGATGCCGAAGAGAATGATCAGCGTAAACCCGATGGGGATCGTCAGATACACGTAGGTCATGCGCAGGTTCAGGCCCGTGCTGTACATGTTGGCAATCTGCGGGGAGAAGGAGTAGGCATATCCCTCCATGCAGAGGTAGACGCACAGGGCAATGATCACGATGGTGACCACGATGTCGATCCCCTTCTGAATCGACTGGCTCAGGTGGCTGGTCACCAGGTCCAGCAGGGCCAGCGCCTTGGCCCGATAGGCCGCGGCGCCGCCCAGGAAGGACGTGGCCACCAGCAGGAACCGCACCAGCTCCTCAGACCAGATGAAAGACAGTCCGAATACGTAGCGGCGGATAACCTCCACAAAAGTGACCACCACCATTACCACCAGCGCGGCGGCAATGCAGATTCGGATCAGGGAGTAGACGACGTCCATCAGCTTTTCATAGGCAGCAAAGAGTGTCCTCACAGAAAATCCTCCTTTGGATCAAATCATTCCGAACCCGTTTACAGTCCCTCCGCCATCTCAATGAAGGCTCTCGTCAGGTCGTCCCGGTTCCGGTAGGTCTCCACCACACTGGCCACCGCGTCCCGGAACTCCTGGGGGTCCTGCACGCTGGTGATCTCAATGCCGGCATCCTCCATGGCCTGCAGGCCGGTGGCCTCCGCCTCGGGCAGGTACTGGTCAAAGAGGTAGTTGTAGCCGTTGGTAAAGGCGCTCTGGATGGCCTCCTGGTCCTCCGCGGACAGGGAGTTGAACCAGTCAGCGTTGCAGAAGATCGTCGTGGCAAAGGGATAGATGCCCAGGTCGGTGAAGTAGTTCAGCACCTCGTAGTGCTTCTCGGAGTAAATGGAGGTGATGTTGATCTCCTCGCCGTCGATGGTGCCGTTCTGGAGGCCCGTGTAGAGGTCGCCGTAGGCCAGGGTGGAGGGGTTTGCGCCCATGGCGGAGAAAGAGTCCAGCAGAATGTCGGTGGGCGCCACCCGCAGCACCAGCCCCTGCAGGTCGTCCAGGCTGTCAACGGGGCGGATGTTGTTGGCGATGTAGCGCATGCCGGAGTCATAGGCCACCAGGATCTTGATGCCCAGCTGCTCCTCCACCGCGTCGAAAATGGCCTGGGCCTCGTCGCTCACCATGGCCACCCGCTCCTTGTCATAGGTGTCCAGCAGGAACGGCACCGTAAAGGCGTCCAGCAGATCGGTATAGGTGCTCAAAGCGGAGGCTGCCGTGCCGCCCATCTGGATGGTACCGGCCATCACCTGCTGCACGATCTCGGCGTCGTCGCCCAGCTGGCGGGAACCGAAGTAGGTGAAGTCCAGATCCGTGCTGCTCTCCAGGTCGCCGATGACATCCAGCACTGTGGCGTAGCTGGGCAGCGTGTCCTGTCCGCCGGTCGCCATGCGGATCGTGGTGCCGCCCTCCGCGGCGCCGCCGTCCTCCGAAGAGGCGTCATTGCCGCCGCAGCCGGTCAGCATAGAGGCCAGCAGTGCCGTCCCCAGCAGCAGGGATGAGAGCTTTCTCGCGTGAGTTGTCCATGTTCTTTTCATGAGTCATACCTTCCTTTTTTCTCAAAATTATATGTTCCGGATCATGTAAAGCTCCGGGATACATGCGGAAATCCGATGATTTTGTAAAAAATGTAATTTTGGGATCGTTCCCAAATTTTTTAAATAAAATATGCCGTCTCAGAATGGGTTGCGAAACGGCTCAGGATGCCCGTTTGCGGGCGTTTTGGGATCGTTCCCAAATTTGTGGAAAGGGAACTCCCCGTCCATCCGCAGGCCATCTCAGAGGATTCGGCCCGCGGACGGGACCGGGGTTACGGAAGATAAACATCCAGAGGGGAGAAGCGGATGGAGGTCCGCTCCTTGTCCGGCTGATTAATGCGCTCCAGCAGCAGCTGCGCGGCAGCCTTGCCAATCTCCTGGAGCTTGGGACCGGCGTAGATGAACTCGCTGTCCTGATAAAAGACCGGCGGCTGTTCGCAGATCGCCATCCCGTAGTCCTTCCACATCACCATGCCCCGCTGCTGAGCGTAGCTCATGGCTCCGAGGCACATCAGGAAGTTGTTGCAGCAGATCGCGGCTTTGCCTGTCTCCCCCTCCAGGCACCGCTGTGCCAGGAGGAATCCGCTGTCCTGGCGGAGATTGCCCTGGCAGACCATGTCCTCTGTCACCGGCACTCCCGCCTCCTCCATGGCCTGGCGATAGCCTCGCTCCCGCTCCGCGCTGATGAAAGATTCCACGGAATTTCCGGAGAAATGGTAGATTTTCTGATATCCCCTCTGCAGGAGGGCGTTCGTGGCGGAATAGCCCGCGCCATAGTCATCTCCAAAAATTTGGTCAAAGAAGCGGTTTTCTCGGTGGCAGTTCAAGAGCACCACCGGGCAGTCCGACTCCCGCAGCGCCTGCGTGACCTTGTCGCTGGCAAAGCCGGTCATGGGGATGATCCCGGCAAAGCGGCAGGTCTTTGCCATTTGGATCGAGGTAACCTCCCGCTCGTGCTCATAGCCGCTGTCGAAAACGACCACCATGAAGCCCTGTTCCTCCAGGGTCGCCTCAATCCCGGCCAGCGCCTGAGTGAAAAAGTGGTTCTGAATATCGCCCACAATCACCAGCACCATGGGGAGCATGCCCGTGATCATGCCCCGGGCCAGGATATCCGGCTGATAGCCCAGCTTCTGCACGGCCTGCATCACCCGCTCCCGGGTCTCCGGCTTGACGTTGGGCGCATTATTGATCACACGGGAGACCGTGGATTTCGACATGCCGGACGCGGCGGCCAAATCTTTAATCGTAACCAAGCGATGTCCCCTTTCTCGTTGTGGGAACGTTCCATCTGTGTTCATTTTAAGTTTTTATGGGAACGTTGTCAATGCCGCAAACCTCACAGAATTTTGTCGTTTTTTTGGGTATTATCACAACTCCAATTGTGTGCACATCGCACGGTGCCCATCATCCATCCCCAGGATTGCTCATGTCAAACACACGTTTACAGGGACGCAGCTTCTTTAGCAAAATACTCCATCCGGCGGTATAGGTGCATTTTATTTTAAAAAATAAAAGCATACCTACTAGTCTCGCTTTAAATTGCAGTAA
>CAJFNE010000048.1 GCA_904393855.1 uncultured Oscillibacter sp.
CTCGCCGGTGCCGTGGAAGGCGCCGGCCATGAAGGGGTTGTCCTCCACGGCGTTGCAGAACACCACCAGCTTGGCGCAGCCCAGGCCATCCCGGTCCGCGGTAGCGGCGGCAGTCTCTTTCACAACCCGGCCCATGAGGGCAACCGCGTCCATGTTAATACCCGCCCGGGTGGAACCCACGTTGACGGAGGAGCAGACGAACTCCGTCCGGGCCAGGGCCTCCGGGATGGAACGGATCAGCTTCTCGTCCGCCGCGGTCATTCCTTTCTGTACCAGGGCGGAGTAGCCCCCCAGGAAGTTGACGCCGCAGGTCCTCGCCGCCCGGTCCAGGGCCAGGGCGAAAGGCACGTAGTCCTCCGTCTCGCTGGAGCCGGCCACCAGGGCCATGGGGGTCACGGAGATGCGCTTGTTGACAATGGGAATCCCAAACTCCCGCTCGATGTCCTCGCCGGTCCGCACCAGCTTCTCCGCGTACCGGGTAATCTTCTCATAGATTTTCTCACAGGCCCGCTTCGGGTCCGGATCACAGCAGGAGAGCAGGGAAATCCCCATGGTAATGGTGCGGATGTCCAAGTGCTGCTGGTCGATCATCTCAATGGTGGATAGAATTTCCTTTTGATTCAGCATAGGTCTTCTCCCAACGTACAAATTCTCTCAAAGCCCCCACCGGGAAAAGGGGCTAGGGGAAAACCTTCGGTTTTCCCCAGTTGATTTGCCGCCGGCAAATCAAAAAATTTCAATCATTTTCGCCGCGGCGTGTACGTGGCGAAAATACCTTGACCCAGCCGCCGGGGGCGGCGTCCCCAGTGACCGATGTCACTGGGGGTGGGGGATCTAAAGGGGGAGCCTGCTCCCCCTTTAAATTCTGTGCATGGCATCAAAGATCTCCTCCCGCTGGATGCGGATGGAGATGCCCAGCTTCTCCCCCAGTTCCTGCAGCAGCTTCTGCAGCTCGCCCACAGGGGCCTTGGCCTGCCCGATGTCCACGGCCATGACCATGGTGAAAGAGCCCTGGAGAATGGTCTGGGAGATGTCCAGGATGTTGATGTTGTTGTCTGCCAGCAGGGTGCAGACGGCGGCGGTGATCCCCACCTTGTCCTGCCCCACCACGGTGACGATGGCGTTCATACGGTTCCTCCTCGCAAAGCTGTTTTGCTTTCTGAAATCGATTTATTTTAGCACAGCGCGGCGACAAAGTAAAGAGCGCGCCTCCCACGGAAGCGCGCTCCCATGCGCCGCTGTTTGAAATTTCTCAGACCACGTCAAAGAACTTGGCGTGGATAGCCTTGACCGCCCGGTTCACGTCCTCCTCGTCCAGCAGGACGGACACCCGGATCTCCGAGGTGTTGATCATCTGGATGTTGATGCCCGCCTCGTAGAGAGCCTCGAACATCTTGGCGGCCACGCCGCAGTTGCTCATAAGGCCCGCGCCCACGATGGACACCTTACCGATCTTGTCGTCGGCCTCGATATGGTCAAAGCGCAGGGCCTCCTTGTGCTCGTTGAGGATGTCCTCCACCTCCACCAGGTCTTTTTTATGGACCGTAAAGGTGATGTCCTTGGTGTCCTCCCGGCCGATGGACTGCAGGATTACGTCCACATTGATATTGTGCTTGCTCAGCAGATCAAAGACCTGGAAAGCGACGCCGGGGTTGTGCTCCAGGCCCACCAGGGCGACCCGGGCAATGCTGGTGTCCTTGGCGACGCCGGCGATATTGGTTGTTTCCACTTTGGTGACCTCCTTCACTTTCGTGCCGGGCTTGCGCTCCAAGCTGGACACGACTTCCAAATTCACTCTGAACTTCTTGGCCAGCTCCACGCTGCGGTTGTGGAGCACCTGGGCCCCCTGAGACGCCAGCTCCAGCATCTCATCATAGGTGATCTCAGACAGCTTCCGGGCGTTGGGCACGATCCGGGGATCGGTGGTGTACACACCGTCCACATCCGTGTAGATCTGGCACAGCTCCGCCCGGAAAGCCGCCGCCAGCGCCACGGCGCTGGTGTCGGACCCGCCCCGGCCCAGGGTGGTGACGTCCCCGCTGCGGTCTACGCCCTGGAAGCCGGTCACCAGCACGATCCGGTGCTGGTCCAGCTCCGCCTGAATCCGCTCCGGGTCGATCTTCTTGATCCGGGCGTCCGCGTGGACGGAGGTGGAGTGGATGCCCACCTGCCACGCCGCCAGGGACACGCAGGGCAGCCCCATGGCCTCCAGCGCCATGGCGCACAGGGCCACGGAGATCTGCTCCCCGGTGGAGAGAAGCATATCCATCTCCCGCTTGGAGGGATGGGGATTGATCTCCTCTGCCTTGGCAATCAGGTCGTCGGTGGTATCCCCCTGGGCCGACAGCACTACGATCACGTCGTTGCCCTGTAAGTAGGTCTCCGCGATGATGCCGGCGACGTTCTTGATGCGCTGGGCGTCCCGCACGGAGCTGCCGCCGAATTTCTGTACAATCAAACTCATAGATGTTCCTTCTTTGCTCAAGATTGGGTTCCCCGTCCTATCATACGCAGGCGGCGGGGATTTGGGGATCACGGCAGCACCCGCATGCAGGCCAGTACATTCAGGGACTGCGCCTGCCGGGCGGCGTCTTCGCCGCTGATGGGGTCCGTCAGGAAAGCGGTCTCGCCGTCCTCACTGAGCACCTCCACCTGGCCGAAGGCCATGGCGGCGTCGGTGAGGCTGCCCTCGATCCGGAAGTAGTACCGGGTCTGGAGCTCCTGCGGGTCCACAAATCCCTCGGTCTCGGGGGACCAGCCGATCTCCTCCCGCCTGGGGCTGACCTGCAGGCACTCCATCACGTCCGCCACGCAGGCGGAGGCGGTGGGCAGCTCTCCGGCGCCTTTACCGTAGAACATCACCTCTCCGGTGGCGTTGCCCCGGACCATGACGGCGTTGAACACATCCTCCACGCTGGCAATGGGCGCGTCCTCGGCAATCAGGTGGGGCGCCACATAAGCGGTCCGTTTTCCGCCGGGCAGCCGCAGGGCCCGTCCCAAGAGTTTTATACGATAGCCCGCCCTCTGGGCGATTTTCACGTCCCGCAGCGACAGCTTTCGGATGCCCTCCATGGGCACATTCGCCGGATCCACCTGGTGGCCGAAAGCCAAATCCGCCAGGATGCAGATCTTCCGCCCGGCGTCGATGCCGTCCACGTCGGCGGTGGGGTCCGCCTCGGCGTAGCCCTTGGCCTGGGCCTCCCGCAGGGCGTCCGTGAAGAAGGCACCGGTGCGGACCATGCGGGTGAGGATATAGTTGGAGGTGCCGTTCAGGATGCCGTACACCTCATCAATGCGGTTGGCAGCCATGCACTGGGTCAGGGGGTGCAGGATGGGAATGCCCCCGCCCACGCTGGCCTCAAAGAGGTAGTTGACGTTCTTTCGCCTGGCCAGCACCAGCAGCTCGCACCCCCGCTCCGCCACCAGCTGCTTGTTGGCGGTGACCACGTGCTTGCCCGCCTCCAGGGCCCGGCGGGTATAGTCATAGGCCGCGTCCACGCCGCCGATGGTCTCCACCACCACCTGGATGTCATCGTCCTCTTCAATCTTGCGGAAATCGTCCGTCATCAGCTGCCGGTAGGGGCCATCCTTAAAGTGGCGCACCAGAATGGTCTTTACCTGCAGGGGCTCTCCCAACTTCCGCTCGATCTGCCGGGCATTCTCCGCCACCACCTTGGCAACGCCGGTACCGACGGTGCCAAGGCCCAAAATCGCGATCTGTATCATGCCGTGTCCTCTCTTCCGATTAACCCGCCAGAATCTCCAGCTTCACCACGCCGTCCAGTCCCGCCACGTCCGCCAGCAGCTGCTCCAAGCTCTCCTCCATCTCGCTGGTCTCAGCGGAGATGGTCACCGCGGCACAGCCGTTGGTGGGAATGGACTGGTTAATTGTGAGAATATTGGCGCCGGAGGCGGCGAACACGGACAGCACCCGGCTCAAAACGCCGGAGTTGTCCTTGAGCATGGCGTAAAACGTGATGATATGCTCCGCCTTCATGTCGTTGAAGGGCTGCACCGCGTCCTTGTACTTGTAAAACGCGCTGCGGCTGATACCGGCCAGCTTCGTGGCGGCGCCCACCGTGTCCGCTTCGCCGGTCTGCATCATCCGTTTGGCCTCCGCCACCTTGATGAAGATCTCCGGAAGCGCATCCGCCGCCACAATGTAAAACTTCGTTGTTCTTGCCATACGTCCACCTCCTGTGGTCATTTGTCCTTTTACGTCGTTCATAGTACCACATTTTACGAGTTGGCGCAAGGGGGTGTTCCCGAAAACTCTTTAGCCAAAACAGGGAAAGATTTGGACATCTGTCCACGTGTCATGGGCATTTTGCCGACACCGGGAGCTGGAGGCATCTCCCTACGGCGGTATACAGGCAAAACGGGGACCGCGCCGGGCGGCGCGGTCCCACTTGCCTGCATCCTTTATCCGCGAATTCCTTTCCGGGCCTGATAGACCGCCCGCATCCCCTTATAGGTCTCCCAGCAGTCCAGCTTAGCCACCGTCTCAAAGGGGGAGTGCATGCTCAGAACCGGCACACCGGCGTCCAAAGTGGCGATATTGCGGTTGGCCATATACATGGCCACCGTGCCGCCGCCTCCCACGTCCACCTTGCCCAGCTCCGTGATCTGCCAGATGACGCCCTCCGCGTCGAACAGGCCCCGCACATAGCCCACCGTCTCCGCGTCGGCATCGGAGGAGCCGGACTTGCCCCGGGAGCCGGTGTACTTGCACAGTCCCACACCGTAGTTAACCTGAGCGGCGTTGCGCTTTTCAAAGACCTCGCTGTAATCCGGGTCATAGGCCGCCGTCACATCGGCGCTCAGACAGAAAGACGACTCCAGACAGACCCGCAGGGGCACGTCCTGGGCGGCGCACAGGTCCTCCATAAAGGTGTCGAAAGCGGCGGACTGCATGCCCGTCACGCCGTCGGAGCCGATCTCCTCCTTGTCCGCCAGCATGCACACGGCGGTCCGCTCCGGCGTCTCCCGCAGGTCCAGCAGGGCCCGGAGGGCGGCGTAGGCGCACACCCGGTCGTCGTGGCCGTAGGCGCCGATGAGGCTGCGGTCCAGGCCGATGTCGCAGGCGTTCACCGCCGGCACCGCCTCCAGCTCCGCGGAGGTGAAGTCGTCCTCGGTGAGGCCGTACTTGTCATACAGCAGCTTCATTACCGCCAGCTTCACCCGGCCGCTCTCCTCCTCGCCGCCCAGGGGCTGGCTGCCCAGCAGCAGGTTCAGCGTCTCGCCGGGGATGGCCTCCCCCAGGGGCTTTTTGGACTGCTCCTGAGCCAGGTGGGGCAGCAGGTCCGTGATCACCAGCTTGGGGTCGCCGGGGTCGGCGCCGATGTTCACCGTCACCCGGGTGCCGTCCCGCAGAACCGCCACGCCGTGGAGCACCAGGGGGATCGTCACCCACTGGTACTTGCGGATGCCGCCGTAGTAGTGGGTCTTGAAATAGGCCATCTCCCCCTCCTCATAGAGGGGATTGGGCTTCAGGTCCAGGCGGGGGGAGTCGATGTGGGCGGCGGCGATCTGCGCGCCTGCCGCCAGGCTCTTCCACCCGATGTGGGCCAGCATCACCGCCTTGCCCCGGTTAGAGACGTAGACCTTGTCCCCCTCCCGCAGCACCATGTCCCGGGTATAGGGGCGGTAGCCCGCCGCCTCCGCCAGGCGGATGCTCTCCGCCGCGCAGAGCCGCTCGGTCTTGCTGGCGTCCAGAAAAGCCTTGTAGTCCGCGCAGTACGCCTCCATGGCGGGCAGTTCCGCCGGGTCCAGCTTGTCATAGCCGTTCTTCTTGGTGGAGAGGAGCTTCTCCTTCCACGCCTTGTACTCATTCTTGTCCATGTGATTTTTCCTCCCGAATCGTTTCCAGCAGCCGGCGGATGAACTCCCGGGCCTCCTCTCGGAAAGCCTCCGGCGTCTCCGCGGCGTTGGTCAGTTCACAGTCGCATTTGGTGCGGTAGTATTCGTCCGGCTTCTGGGCCGTAATCCGCATCCGGGCGTATTGCTCGGAGATGTTGTCCCGGGCCATAATGCGCCGGACCCGCAGCTCCGTGGGGGCCGTCACCGCGATGGTGCGGTCGCACACCTCCGCCAGGCCGCTCTCCAGCAGATTGATGGCGTCCACGGCGTAGAGTCCCGTATCACTGCCCAGCCGCCTCTGGACCTCCGGCACCAGGTAGTGGTACACGATCTCATTCAGGCTGGCCAGCCGCTCCCGCCGGGAGAAGACCTCCTCCCCCAGCTTCTTGCGGTTCAGCTTGCCGCCCGCGTCAAAGACGCCGGGGAACACCATGTTGATGGCGTTGCGCATCTCCTCGCTCTGCTCCAGCATCTCATGGTACACCGCGTCGCAGTCAATCACGGTGCCGCCCAGCTCCCGGATAACATCCAGGAAGCTGGTCTTGCCCGCGCCGGTGCCGCCGGTGACCCCCAGCACCACCCGCAGGCTGTCCGCCTCAATGACGTGGAAGCCGGCGGCCTTCTTCAGCCGGTTGCTGATGGCGAGGCCCAGCCCCTGGTTGTCGGGGCACTGGGCGTAGATCTCCCGCACCGGCTCGCTGTCAAAGGCCCGCAGCACGTCAAAGAGCCGCTGGGCCTGGATCTGCTTGTCCCCGCTGGGGCCCAGGGTGTGGACGACCTTCCCCGCGAACTGGTGCGCGTACTCGTCAAAGCAGATCACGCCGGAGTCCGGTCCCACCCGCCGCAGGATCTCCTGGGCGGAGGCCTCCGGCGCGCCGGTCACCACGGTGACGGGGGCCTTGGGGGCGTAGTGGCGGTACTTCATGCCGGGGGCCCGGGGCTGCTCCCCCTCCCCCAGGGAGGCGTTCACCGCCTTGTCGATGGCGATGGGGCCGATGAGCCGCTCGATCTGCTCCACCGGCAGTCCGCCGGGTCGGAGGAGCCGGGGCGGCGTACAGGTCAGGTCCAGGATCGTGGACTCCACTCCCACCGCGCAGGGGCCGCCGTCCACCACGCACTGGATCTTCCCGTCCATGTCCTCCAGCACGTCCTGGGCCGTGGTGCAGCTGGGCCGGCCGGAGAGGTTGGCACTGGGCGCCGCGATGGGCAGCCCGGCCTCCCGGATGATGGCCAGGGTCACCGGGTGGTTGGGGCAGCGGACCGCCACCGTGTCCAGCCCCGCCGTGGTCTCGTCCGGGACGCTGGGTCCCCGCTTCAGGATCATCGTCAGGGGGCCGGGCCAGAATTTTCTGGCCAGCACGTAGGCCAGGGGCGGCACCTGGGCACAGTAGCGGGTCAGCCACTGGGGGCCGCTGACGTGGAGGATCAGGGGGTTGTCCTGAGGCCGGCCCTTCACCTCAAAGATGTGCCGGACGGCCTCCGGGTCCAGGCCGTTGGCCCCCAGGCCGTACACCGTCTCCGTGGGCAGGGCCACCAGACCGCCCTCCCGCAGGATCTTCGCCGCGGCGGCCACCTTGTCCCGAATCTCTTTCTGCTGACCCTTGATGTCCCGTAAATCATAGTAGATTGTCTGCATCATATATGTTCGCCTCGATCTCTTTCCGGCGGAAGCCGCCGTTCCTTTTCCAATTTCCCGGCGCGCCTCACGGCTCTTCGCCGCCTTTCAGCTTCTCCGCCTGGTCCGCCGTCACCAGGGCGTCGATGATCTCATCCAGATCGCCGTCCAGAATGGCGTCGATCTTGTACAGCGTCAGGCCGATCCGGTGGTCCGTCACCCGGCCCTGGGGGAAGTTGTAGGTGCGGATGCGCTCGCTGCGGTCCCCGCTGCCCACCTGCCCCCGGCGCTCTTCCGCCGTGGCGGCGGCCTGCCGCTCCCGCTCCAGCTCATAGAGCCGGGAGCGCAGGACCTTCATGGCCTTGTCCTTGTTCTTATACTGGCTCCGCTCGTCCTGGCACTCCACCACCAGCCCCGTTGGCAGGTGGGTGATGCGGATGGCTGACTCCGTCTTGTTCACGTGCTGGCCGCCGGCGCCGGAGGCCCGGTAGGTGTCGATCTGCAGGTCCTTGGGGTCGATCTCCACGTCCACCTCCTCCGCCTCCGGCAGCACCGCCACCGTGGCGGCGCTGGTGTGGATGCGGCCTCCGGACTCCGTCTCCGGCACCCGCTGCACCCGGTGGACGCCGCTCTCGAATTTCAGCCGGGAGTAGACGCCCTCGCCCTCAATAAGGACGCTGCACTCTTTCACGCCCCCCAGCTCCGTCTCGTTCATGTGGACGATATCCAGTTTCCAGCCCTGCCGCTGGGCGTACATGGTGTACATCCGCAGGAGGGACGCGGCGAACAGGGCGCTCTCCTCACCGCCCACACCGCTCCGCAGCTCCAGGATGACGTTCCGGCCGTCGTTGGGGTCCCTGGGCAGCAGCAGCCGCCGCAGCTCCCCCTCCAGCCGCTCCAACTCTCCCTTGGCGGCGGCCAGCTCCTCCTGGGCCAGGTCCCGGAACTCCGGGTCGTGGAGCAGCTTCTCCGCCTCCTCCCGGTTCCGCTCCGCCTGCCGGTAGGCCTCATAGGCCTCCACCACCGGCGTCAGCTCCTTCAGCTCCCGGTTCACGGCCTTCAGCCGCGACCCGTCCCCGTAGACGGCGGGGTCCGCCAGCTGAGCCTCCAGATCCTCCCGCCGCAGGGCCAGCGCCTGCAATTGATCCAGCATCAGATCGCTCCTTTCCCAAAATCTTGAAAAAGAACGCGTCCCCTACTGCTGGCTCAGCAGCTCCCGCACCTGTCGCAGGAACTCCTCCTGCCAGAAGGCGTATCCCACGGACCCGCTGCGCAGGGACACAGCTGCCTGGTGACCGCTGGGCACATACTGGTCCATCTGGTCGAAGACCTGCTCACTCTTGTCCTCGCTGTACCGGGTGATGATATAGGCGGCCCGCCGGAGTTTTTTGCCGTGCTGCTTTAAAAAGCTTCGGATCACGCTGCTGCACCGGCCCGCCCACACCGGCGTGCCCACGATCACCAGCTGATACTCCCCCAGGGCCTTCTCCGTCTGGAAGGCCTGCAGGGGCACGCACTCCTTGCGCATGGCGTCCCGGCCGCTGCGCAGGGCGCCCCGCAGCCCGCCGCGGTCCACCCCGTCGTTCAGCTCCACCAGTTCCGCGTCCAGGGCCTCGGCAATCTCCTCCATGGCCTTCTTGGTATGTCCCGTCCGGGAGTAGTAAATACATAATACGTCGCTCATGGGTACTCCTCTTTATCAAATCAATGGAAAGTAACGCCTGTATCAGTCCAGCAGCAGGGTCTTCACCACGGCGAACGGCTCCCGCAGGTAGTAGTTCACCGAAAGGTGCAGCCACGGAAGCTCCGCCGGGACCCCAGCCACCTGCCCATAGCCCTGCCGATGGGCGATCAGTTCCGCCCGGGCCAGATGGAAGTCGTTGGTGACAACGGCCACCGTGTCCTCCGCCGGGTCGATGCCCTCCGCTTCCAGCAGGGGCTTGGAGAGGGCGAAGTTCTCCGCCGTGTTGGCGGCCTGATCCTCCAGGATCAGACGCTCCGGCTCCACGCCGTGCTCCGTGAGATAGTCGTACATGCACGCCGCCTCGCTGATCTCCTCGCCATAGCCCGTGCCGCCGGTGAGCACCGCCGGGATGTCCGGCCAGTACTCCAGGTACTTCAGCGCCTTGTCCAGCCGGGTCCGCAGGGACAGCGACGGCTCGGTGCCGTTGACCCCCGCTCCCAGGACGATGACAGCGTCCGCTGGCAGGGGCGTCATGTCACTGCGCCCCCGGTTGATGATGAAAATTTCCAATCCCACCAGCAGGGCCAAACCAGCCGCCACGCAGCCGCGAAAGATCCGGCGGACCAGCCGCCAGCGGCGGTCGCCGGCGGCAAGCTGGTTCAGCAGCCAGGAGAGCGCCAGCAGCGCCGCGATCCCCAGCAGCAAAAAGCCGGAAAACCGCATGCCCCAGGCGCGGACGATCACCAGCACCAGCCCCGCCAGGGCCAGAATCCCTGCCAGGGGCAGCTGCATCCAGCCCCAGCGCCCCTTGCCCCGGTAGCTGGCAATATGAGCGGTCTGCTTGTTAGCCCTCTGCCTCTTCACTGAGCTGTTCCCACCTCTCATACAGGGTGTCCAGTTCCGCCTGGGCAGTCTCTTTCTCCTGCACCAGTTCGCTGAGCTTCCCATAGTCGCAGGCGGCGGCCTCCATGTCCGCCTCCAGGGCGGCGATGCGTTCCTCCGCCTTGGCGATGTCCCGCTCGCAGATCGTCAGCTGCCGCCGGGCGGCCTGCTGGGCCTTGTTGCCCCGCTGAGGCCGCTCCGCGGCGGGCTTCTCCCGCGTCTTCTCCGCCTTGGGGGCGGCGGCTCGCTCCGCCTCCTCCTGGGCTTTCACCTGGCGGTACTGGGCAAAGCCCATGGGGTAGTCCGTGATGGTCTCCTCCGCCAGCTCCCAGATCCGGGTGGCGAAGCGGTTGATGAAGTATCGGTCATGGCTGACGAACAGCAGCGTGCCGTCATAGGCCTCCACCGCCTCCTCGATCCACTCCCGGGAGGCGATGTCCAGGTGGTTGGTGGGCTCGTCCAGGATCAGGAAGTTGATCTCGTCGTCCATCAGCATGCACAGCCGCAGCCGGCTCTGCTCCCCGCCGGAGAGCACCGACACCGGCTTGAACACATCTTCTCCCCGGAAGTCATAGGCCGCCAGCCGGTTCCGGGCGGACTGGGCGGAGAGGCCGCGCTTCGCGGCCATCATATTCTCCACCAGGTTCCAGTCCGGGTGGTCGAAGTGGATGATCTGGGGCAGGTACGCCAGGCGCACCTGGGGTCCCAGCTTCACGCGCCCGTCGTCCGGGTACAGCTCCCCCACGATCATCTTGATGAGGGTGGACTTGCCGGTGCCGTTGTCGCCGATGAGGGCGATGCGCTCGCCCCCCTC
>CAJFNE010000049.1 GCA_904393855.1 uncultured Oscillibacter sp.
GAGATTCTCAGTCTCTTTACCGAATATACGGACATGCTCCTGACGGAGGCCCCCGCTTTCCGGGTCTATCTGGATCTCCAGAACTATGGGAAGGAATTGCGCCATCCGGAGCGCAAGTACGGCCCGCCGGAGGGTCGGCTGTACCTGGCCCGCTGCGGCGGGGCTCCCGCCGGCTGCATCGCCCTGCGGAAGCTGGACGAGACATCCTGCGAGATGAAGCGGCTGTATGTCCGGCCAACATTCCGGGGACACCGGATCGGCTCCCTGCTGATCCGGCAGGTAATCAACGACGCCCGGGAGATCGGCTACCGCTCCATGCTGCTGGACACCCTGCCTTTCCTGGAGAGCGCCATCCGCCTGTACCGGCAGTTCGGCTTCTACGACATTCCCTGCTACAACGACAGCCCCATGGAGCAGACGCTGTTCCTGCGGCTGGACCTGTGATCACTCCCGTACAAAAATTCTATGAAACGAGGTGGCCTTATGGCATATTTTTTCTCGGAACCCTCCCGGACTTTCAGTGAGTACCTGCTGGTGCCGGGCTACTCCTCCTCGGAGTGCATTCCCGCCAACGTGTCCCTGCAGACCCCCGTGGTGAAATACAAGCGGGGGGAGGAACCCTCCCTGACCATGAACGTCCCCATGGTCTCCGCGGTCATGCAGGCGGTCTCCGGGGAGCAGATGGGCATCGGCCTTGCCAAGGAGGGCGGCATCGCTTTCATCTATGTCTCACAGCCCATCGAGGAGCAGGCGGAGATGGTGCGCCGGGTGAAGAATTACAAGGCCGGCTTCGTCACCAGCGACTCCAATCTGCGCCTGGGGGACACTCTGGCGGACGTGCTGGCGCTGAAAGCGCGCACCGGCCACTCCACCATGGCCGTCACCGACGACGGCACCGGCACCGGCAAGCTGCTGGGCCTGGTCACCAGCCGGGACTACCGGGTGAGCCGGATGGACCCCTCCGCCAAGGTGGAGACTTTCATGACCCCGGCGGAGAAAATCGTCTCCGCCCCGGAGGGCACCAGCCTGAAAGCCGCCAACGATATCATCTGGGACCACAAGCTCAACGCCCTGCCCATCCTGACGGCGGACGGACACCTGGTGAGCTTCGTGTTCCGCAAGGACTACGACGCCCACAAGGGCAACCCCCTGGAGCTGCTGGACAGCCAGAAGCGCTACGTGGTGGGCGCCGGCATCAACACCCGGGACTATGAGGACCGGGTCCCCGCCCTGGTGGAGGCCGGCGTGGACGTGCTGGTCATCGACTCCTCTGAGGGCTACTCCGAGTGGCAGAAGCGGACGTTGGACTGGATCCGCTCCCGGTACGGCGACAGCGTGAAGGTGGGCGCCGGCAACGTGGTGGACGGCGAGGGCTTCCGCTTCCTGGCGGACTGCGGCGCCGACTTCGTGAAGGTCGGCATCGGCGGCGGCTCCATCTGCATCACCCGGGAGACCAAGGGCATCGGCCGCGGCCAGGCCACCGCCGTCATCGACGTGGCCCAGGAGCGGGACAAATACTTCGAGGAGACCGGCGTATATGTCCCCATCTGCGCCGACGGCGGCATCGTCCAGGACTACCACATCACCCTGGCCCTGGCCATGGGCGCGGACTTCTGCATGCTGGGCCGCTACTTCTCCCGGTTTGACGAGTCCCCCACCAGCAAGGTCCTGATCAACGGCAATTACATGAAAGAGTACTGGGGCGAGGGCAGCTCCCGGGCCCGGAACTGGCAGCGGTACGACCTGGGCGGCGCATCCAAGCTCTCCTTTGAGGAGGGCGTGGACTCCTATGTGCCCTACGCCGGCTCCCTTTCCGACGGCATGGCCACCACCCTGGCCAAGGTCCGCTCCACCATGTGCAACTGCGGCGCTCTGACGATCCCGGAGCTGCGCCAGAAGGCCAAGCTGACCCTGGTGTCCTCCGTCTCCATCGTCGAGGGCGGCGCCCATGATGTCTTGTTAAAGGACGCGGTTTCCGGCAACAAGTAACCACCGGACCCGCCGCCCTCGCCGCGCGACAGCGCATACAAGCAATTTGCAAAGCAAATTCTTGGGCCGGACAGGCTTTGCCTGCCCGGCCTTTTTCCGTTAGGCGGTTAGACCTGCCACCCTTTCCAGCATTTGAGGGTTGCCTCTCCTGGCGTTTTTCTGTACTATAGGTCACAGAAATCACCACAGAAAGGAACCTTTCCCCATGAAACGAACACTTTTCTGCGGACTGTTGGCTGCGGCTGTCCTGGCTGTCCCCTCGCAGGCGGTCCGCAACGTACCCGTCCATGTAAACGGTTCGGCCATCACCGGCTCCTCCTATCTGGAGAGCGGCGTTACATATGTCCCGCTGCGGTACCTGCTGGACGCCCTGGGCGGCTGGACCATCAGCTGGGACAGCCGCCAGAAAGCGGCGGTGGCTGTCTCCAGTTCCACAAAGCTGACCGCGACACCCTCCACTGATACCATTCAGATCGACGGCAAAACCCTGCGGGGCTCCGTGACCGTGGAGAATGGCCGGACCTATGTGCCCCTGCGCATGGTGACGGAGGCCCTGGGACATGAGGTGGAGTGGGACCCCTATCTGGGCGGCGCGTCTGTCACCACCTCCAACGCGGCCTATGACGCGGAGGATCTGTATTGGCTCTCCCGCATTATCAATGCGGAGAGCGGCGGTGAATCCATGAAAGGGCAGATCGCCGTTGGCAACGTGGTTTTAAACCGTGTCAAGAGCAAGGAGTTTCCCAATACCATTCCCGGCGTGATCTTCGACCGCAAGCACGCGGTGCAGTTTGAGCCGGTGGAGAACGGGACCATCTACCGGACCCCCAGCTCCAAGTCCGTGGAGGCCGCCATGCGGGTCCTGGACGGGGAGAACACCGTGGGGGATGCCCTGTATTTCTACGCCCCCGCCCTGTCTGAGGGCGTTTGGATCAACGCCAACCGGGTCTATCATATGACCATCGGGTGCCATCGCTTCTATCTGTAACTCCCCGCCGTACGCCGCCGGAAAGATGCTTTCCGGCGGCGTCCTGTTGACTTTTTTGCGCAAACCGGCTACAATGATGGCATCTGATTTGCAAAGGAGCATGACCCCATGCTATTGTCTGATCGTCCCAGAGTTCTCTATCAGCGCGCACCGGCCCATGAGGTCATCTGTCAGCTGCGCTTTCCCACCATTCTCTCCATCAACAATGTGGAGCCGGCGGATTTTCAAGATACCATCCGGGAGACTTTTCCCCAGTACGCCCGGCGGCAGGAGGTTCCCCCCGCCGTCCCCGGCACCCAGGCGCAGCCGGTGGCCAATTATCACTTCCTCTCGGAGGATGGGCGGTGGAAGCTGAATCTCACCAAGGATTTTATCGCCCTCTCCACCCTGCGCTATCCCGGCTGGGAGGAGTTTGCCCACCACCTGGACAAGCCCCTGGCAGCTTTCATCCAGCTGTACAAGCCCGCCTACTTCCAACGGGTGGGGCTGCGGTATGTCAACGTGTTCTCCAGGACCCGGCTGGGGCTAGAGGGCACTCCCTGGCGGGAGCTCTTCGCCCCCGTCTATACCGGCCCCCTGCAGGAGGAACCGGAGGACCGGCTGCAGGGCTGGGGCTGCGATATGACCTTACAGCTGGACTCCAGCTGCCGGGCCAAGGTCCATGCGGGGCTGGGGCGGCTGCAGGTTAAGAACGCCCCCCAGCAAGACCAGGAGGCAAAGTTTATTCTGGATCTGGACCTCTCCATGGGCGGCAATCTCCCGTGCACCATGGCCGCCGGGGCGCTGGAAACTCTTCATATTCATGGCGGCCATCTTTTTGAGGGCGCCATAACAGACCGGCTGCGGGAGGCTCTGGAGCCCACGGCCCCGCAGTGAATCTGACCTCTTCTGAAAACAAAAACCGGCACTTTTGTCCGTATTCCGGGAAAAGTGCCGGTTTTTTGTAAGGATTGCAGAAAATCAATTGTTTTGTGCCTTTATAATTTAGGAAATTTCAATCTTGTGCCGTTCTCCGATTTTCTTATAATTTAACGTATAAGTGAACAGGCGTACCCCTGGCCTATCGGAAGCAGCGCCGGCGGGACAACGAAAAATATCGGGATTTTACCTACATGTTCCGAGAAATTTGCGGAAATCCCCTCTGCCGTTGACTTTCCCCCGTCCTTCGTTATACACTGCGCGCAGAAAGACCGACACTTTGGGGAAAACCATCACAAAAACCATGAGGAAGGGACAGATACTATGTTGAAGAGCGCATATCTACAGCGGGTCTATACCCAGGTGGTTACTCGTGACCCAGACCAGAAGGAGTTTCATCAGGCGGTCCTGGAGGTACTGGAGAGCCTGGACCTGATTGTTGAACAGCATCCCGAGTACGAGCGGAATGGCATTATCGAGCGGTTCGTGGAGCCGGAGCGGATCATCGCTTTCCGGGTGCCCTGGGTGGACGACAACGGCCAGGTGCACGTGAACCGGGGATACCGGGTGCAGTTCAACTCCGCCATCGGCCCCTATAAGGGCGGTCTCCGCTTCCATCCCACGGTGAACCTGTCCATTCTGAAATTCCTGGGCTTTGAGCAGATCCTGAAGAACAGCCTCACTGGCCTGCCGATGGGCGGCGCCAAGGGCGGCTCTGACTTCGACCCCAAGGGCAAGAGCGACGCGGAGGTCATGCGCTTCTGCCAGAGCTTCATGACGGAGCTGAACCGCCACATCGGACAGTTCGTGGACGTGCCCGCCGGCGATATCGGCGTGGGCGGCCGGGAAATCGGTTACCTGTTCGGCCAGTACCGCCGCATCCGCAACAGCTACGACGCCGGTGTGCTCACCGGCAAGGGGCTGGAGTTCGGCGGCTCCCTGGTCCGCACGGAGGCCACCGGCTACGGCCTGTGCTACCTGACGGAAGAGATGCTCAAGTGCATGAAGCAGGACAGCTTCGCCGGCAAGACCGTGGTCATCTCCGGCTCCGGCAACGTGGCCATCTTCGCCACGGAGAAGGCCACCCAGCTGGGCGGCAAGGTGGTGGCCCTCAGCGACTCCAACGGTTATATCCATGACCCCAACGGCATCAATCTGGACGTGGTGAAGGATATCAAGCTGACCCGCCGCGGCCGGATCAAGGAGTACGTGAATGAGGTGCCCGGCAGCACCTATACCGAGGGCTTCCGGGGCATCTGGAGCATCCCCTGTGATGTCGCCCTGCCCTGCGCCACCCAGAATGAGATTGACGAGGAGATCGCCAAGACCATCGTGAAGAACGGCGCCATCGCCGTGGCCGAGGGCGCCAACATGCCCTGCCAGCCGGAGGCAATCCAGGTGTTCCAGCAGGCCGGCCTGCTGTTCGCTCCCGCCAAGGCGGCCAACGCCGGCGGCGTGGCCACCAGCGGCCTGGAGATGAGCCAGAACAGCATGCGCTACTCCTGGACCTTTGACGAGGTGGACGCTCGCCTGAAGGATATCATGACCACCATCTTCCACAACGCCTACAATGCCTCTGTGGAGTATGGCGTCCCCGGCGATCTGGTAGTGGGCGCCAACATCGCCGGCTTCAAGAAGGTGGCCGACGCTATGCTGGCCCAGGGCCTGATCTGAGATTTTCCCCTGCAAAAATTGACCTGAAAAAGGGTCCCGGACATCCGTCCGGGACCCTTTTTTTCCTGTCGAACCCCTAGAAAATCACCAGCATAATTCATGAATTTTTCAAAATGAAATTGTGTAGATTCCCGATTTTTTCAAAAATTTTTCATTCTTTTTTTCTTCATAAAAAATTCACAAATTTGAGATTCTTTGAAATCGTTCCGTATTTTTCCCCGTCTCGAAAACAAAAAAACCGGATCATTTCCTTGCCGTGCAAATATTTGATTGCCAAAATAAAAACTTGACTAATTTTTACTGGTGTTTTATAATTTTTTTCGTCATGATAGAGAGTTCTCAAAGTGAAAGGAGGGTATTGTCTTCTCTGTCATGCATGCATATGAGTAAGGAGGGTTCACATGTCTAAACAACCAGAGCAACAGCAACAGCAAGGCGCATTCAAGAAGGATATGCGCAAAATCGACATCTGGGCACTGGCGCTGGGCGCCATCATCGGGTGGGGCTGCTTCGTCATGCCCGGCAACAACTTCCTGCCGAAGGCGGGTCCCAGCTCCATTGTCGGCCTGCTGCTGGCAGGCTGCATCATGGCCATCATCTCCCTGAGCTATGGTTACTGCATCAAGAAGTATCCTCTGTCCGGCGGCGAGTTCGTCTATGCCGACGCATCTTTCGGCAAGAAGCACGCGTTTGCCTGCGGCTGGATGCTGGTTCTGGGCTATTGGTCCCTGATCCCCCTGAATGCAACCGCCATCGCCCTGATTACCCGGTATCTGATGCCCGGTATCTTCCAGTTCGGCCACCTGTATACCATCGCCGGCTGGGACATCTATCTGGGCGAGATTCTGCTGTCCTCCGCATTCATCATCGTCCTGGGCTACATGAATGTCCGCGGCGTGAAGTCCGCCGGCTGGTTCCAGACCACCGTGGCCGTGCTGCTGACCGCCTCCGTGCTGTTCTGCCTGATCGGCATCCTGCTGACCAAGCCGGATATGTCCAATCTGCAGCCTTTCTTTGCTGAGATCACCGACGGTGAGGTCTCCACCAAGGGCGTCGTTTCCTGCCTGATCGCCATTGCCTGCTATGCCCCCTACTGCTTCGTGGGCTTTGACTGCATCCCCCAGGCAGCCGAGGAGTACAGCTTCTCCCACAAGGCCGCTACCGGCCTGATGGTGGGAGCCATCCTGGTGGGCGCTCTGATCTACGCCTCCGTGGTGTTCATCACCGCCGTGGCGGAGCCCTGGGGCCCCCTGATGCTGACCAACCCCGACTGGGCCACCGGCGAGGTGGTGCAGAACCATCTGGGCTACATCGGCACGCTGTTCCTGGGCATTGCCATGCTGTGCGCGGTGCTGTCCGGCATGAACGCGTTCTATCTGTCCGGCAGCCGGCTGATGTTCTCCATGTCCTATGCCGACGCGCTGCCCCAGACTTTCGGCGAGCTGCATCCCAAGTACGGCACTCCCGACAAGGCCACTTACTTCCTGATGATCTCCGCTTTGATCTGCCCCTGGTTCGGTCGTCAGATCCTGACCTGGGTTACCGATATGACCTGCGTGGGCGCCGCCGTGGGCTTCACCTACACCTGCGCCACCGCCACCGTTATGGCCAAGAAAGAGGGCCTGAAGGCACAGACGATCGTCAGCGGCATTGGCTCCATTCTGGCCGCGTTCTTCATCATCCTGTCCTTCATCCCCGGTTCGCCCGGCTTCCTCAGCATCCCGTCCTTCATCATTCTGGGAATCTGGATTGTCCTGGGCATCATCTTCTGGGTCAAGGTCAAGGACAACTTCCTCCACGGCAAGTGGGCGGGCGTGGATGTGGAACACATCCTCATGTCCAAGATGACGGACGCCGGCACCATCGACAGCTACAACAAGAACCAGTGACGCAAATCTCCACATACTACGAGCGCCTGCGGAACTTCCGCAGGCGCTCGGTCTTTGGCCAAATGCGATCTCTGGCTTCCGGCCGCCGGGGTTTCAGAGGCGGTCCGGGTACTTCTCGGCAAGGCGGTCCAGCTCGTCCGTCAGCTGATGCAGCTCCTCCTCCGTCATCGTGCAGGTCACCTCCGCGGTATCGTCCCCATCCATGGTGTTAGGGAGCACAAAGGACACGGAGACCCGGAAGCTGCCGTCCTCCGCCTGGGCATCCACCTGGAAGTATGGCTCCAGGAAGTCGCTGTGATAGCTGTCCCGGAGCCCTCCGCGGAGCACTTTCAGCCCGGTGGCCATCTCCCGCAGCTCGTAGGTCAAAAGGCAGCTGTTGGAGTCCTTGCGGATGTTCCCCTCCTCGTCGGTCCAGGTGCACCGCAGCACCAGCCAGTTGCGGTCGTCGCTGCCGGGATCGCCCCCGTCGGGCGGGAATTCGTAGTTCACAATATCCAGCCGCAGGCTGGCCTCCTCATTGCGGAACAGCATGGGATCGTCTCCTTTTCAGTCGTTGTGGTGGACGGCGTAGAAGGCGTCGTACTCTTTCAGCTGCCGCTCCAGCAGGGCCGGCGTGTCCAGTCCATAGGGGCAGCGGGATTTGCAGGCGTCGCAGTGGACGCACTCCTCGATCTTGTGCATCTTGGCGTACCACTCGTCACTCATATAGGGCCGGTAAGGGGACCGCCCCAGCAGCTGCATCATCCGGGCCGCCTGGGGAATATCGATCCCCACCGTGCAGGGCAGGCAGTAGCCGCAGCTGCGGCAGAAGTTCCCCGCCAGCTCTTTCCGGTCGTGGTCGATCACCGCCTGGAGCTCCGGCGTCATGTGGGGATTCCGCTCCGTCAGCTCCAGCCACTGGTCCAGCTCCCATGCGTGCTGGATGCCCCAGATGGGCACCACGTTGGGATGCTGCTGCATGAAAGCGTAGCAGGCCTCCGCGTTGTTTAAAAGGCCGCCGGAGAGACCTTTCATGGCGATAAAGCCCATGTCGTGCTCCCGGCACAGGCGCACCAGCTCCAGGTCCTGTTCCGACGCCAGGTAGCAGAAGGGGAATTGCAGCGTCTCAAAATTCCCGGAGGCAATGGCCTCCCGGGCCACCTGCAGCCGGTGGTTCGTGATGCCGATATGACGGATGTAGCCCTTTTGCTGGGCCTCCAGCGCCGCGGCAAAGGGA
This sequence comes from uncultured Oscillibacter sp., assembly GCA_904393855.1. Taxonomy (GTDB): domain Bacteria; phylum Bacillota; class Clostridia; order Oscillospirales; family Oscillospiraceae; genus Oscillibacter. The sequence goes on from CAJFNE010000049.1 coordinate 8,675, forward strand.
CCGTCCGGGTCGTGGATATCCGGCAGGACAGCCGGGTTGTGGAACTGGAACAGGTCGATGTAATCCGTCTGCAGGCGGCGCAGGCTCTCCTCGATGTGGGCCTGGACGGTTTTCTTGTCCGTGCCTCCGCTCTTGGTGGAGATCACCACGTTCTGCCGGACGTCGTGCAGGGCCTCCCCCAGCTTCTCCTCGCTGTCCGTGTACATGTTGGCGGTGTCAAAGTAGTTGATGCCGGCCTCATAGGCCCGGCGGACCAGCTTCACCGCATCCGCCTTGGAGATCCGCTGGATGGGCAGCGCCCCAAAGGCGGTTTTTGTGACCATCAATTCCGTGCGGCCCAGTCTGATTTTTTCCATGATACTCCTCCTCCCCGCCCCAGGCGGGATATTTTCCCTTTTGGGATTGTATCATATTTTTGCAGGTTTGCAAACTGCATTTCCCGAGGTAAAACGGACCTCCCACATTCTGTGGGAGGTCCGTTTTTTCCTTGATGCTTTCCCTTACGCCTGCTCCGTGGGGTCCTGCTCCGTGGGGCTGGGAATGGGATGCTCCTTGTGGGCCACCATGGTCAAAATCAGCTCCACCGTGCGGCCCAGGCCCAAGTAGTGGGAGTTCATGCAGAAGTCATAGCTGTCCACCGCGCCCCACTTCTTGGAGGTGTAGTACTCATAGTAGGAGGCCCGCCGCTTGTCGGTCTTAATGATGATCTTCCGGGCCTCCTCCGGTGACACCTTCTGCCGCTTCGCCACCCGGTCCACCCGAACGTCCATGGGGGCGTGAATAAAGATGCTCAGGTGATTCGGGTTGTCCGCCAGGGCGTAGTCCGCGCAGCGGCCAATGATCACGCAGGGCCCCTCCTCCGCCAGATGGCGAATGGTATTGAACGTAGCCAGGTACACCTGCTGCTCCAGGGAATCTCCGGCCCCGGCTCCCGGCAGGGAGAACATGTAGGAGTCCATGGCGATGGAGTACAGCAGGCTCTTGGGCCGCTCGTCGAAATTCTCAAAAATTTTCTCGCACAGGCCGCTCTTCTTGGCGGCCTCCTGCAGAAGCTCCTTATCATAAAAGGGAATTCCCAGCTCCTTGGCCACGCGGATGCCAATTTCCTTTCCGCCGCTGCCATACTGCCGGCCAATGGTGATGATCGTTTTCATACGGATACCTCCCCTCTGATTGTTTTTATTATACAACAAGAAGCGGGGGGCGTCAAATAATTTCAGGGCTCCTCCTCACCCTCCGGCGGCAGCGGATGCCAGGCCTCCGGCTTCCGGCGGGAGATCCGCCGCAGGACAGCGTCCTTGACCATTTCCACCAGCGCGAACCAGATGCGCCCGGCCACGAAAACCGTCACCAGCGCCAGCAGGAACACGCCGGCCTGTCCTAAAGAAAACGGCATGGCAGCTCTCCTCTCTTATTTCGTGGCGTAGCGGGTTTTGAAGAAGGTCTCAAACGCCTGCTGCTCCGGGCCCTGGTCCGCATAGATGAACAGCTTCTCATCCTCCAGCCACTCAAAGGTGTTGATGGCCAGGTAATGCCGCCCATCCGGGTAGATGATGAACGCGTCCGTGGGATACTTGTTCCGGTATGCTTTCTTCACCGTGGACCGGGGGCAGATCTCCGGATCGCCGCAGCCGGAGAGGTCCGGCACCGTGGGCACCACCGCCACGGTGGGGTCGTCCCCATCCCGCCAGCCGACAATCAGGCTGCCGTAGGTGGTCTTGCTGCCGTGGACCAGGCCGTAGTTGAAGCGCTTGACGTCCTCCGTGTAGGCGGCCACCAGCTGGTACTGCCCGCCATCCGGCACCACGCTGTCAAACAGGCGGCGCATCTTCCGCTTGCTCTCGTCGCTCTTGGCCTGATCAATGGCAGGCCCCTGGAACAGTTTTCCGAAGATTCCCATAAGAACACCTCTCTGCTTCCTTGCATTCTGATATGAACCAGATTCTATTTTCTGGTTCATATTGATTCTAGCAAAATGAACCGAAATATGCAAGTGGGTAAATATAAAAAGTAAAAAAAGAGCCGCTTCCTCAGCGGCTCTCCTGCCCGCCTCGCAGGGAGGCGAGATAGCGTACCAGGAACTTCACATGCAGCT
>CAJFNE010000050.1 GCA_904393855.1 uncultured Oscillibacter sp.
GCACGACCATCACCTTGATTGCCGACGGCTCCGATGAGAAGGAAGCTGTCGCCGCTCTGGTGGAGCTGCCAGGCGCCGTCCTCGTTGTGGAGGGCGGCGTTCTCATACATCTCATCCCGCAGGGTGGATTCGTCGGAAACCATGCCGTCCACGAAGCTCACCAGAGTGCCGTCATCCTCCTCCAGCAGCCAGAAATGGCTGGAGTAGGCGGCCAGCCGGGCGGCGAAGTCCGCCTCTGTGGCGGCCTCGGCGGCGGGGAAGCAGGCGGCCTCCACCGCCGTGACGGCGGCAAGGTCCGCCGGAGTTGCTGTTCGGATGCGCATGAAAAATTCCTCATTTCAAGTACTGATAGACCAGCACCAGCCGGGCGGTGGCATTGGTCATGTTCTCGAACCCATAGGGCTGATCGGCGGCAAACCGCAGGGCGTCCCGCTCGTTCAGCTGCAGGGTCTGACCCTCCGCCGTCAGGCTCACGGTGCCGGAGATCACCGTGGCGTAGCACAGGCAGCCGGGGACGGAGAGCTCCGGCCGGTAGTGGGCGCTGATGTACAGGTCCAGGAAGCAGCTCTCGATCCGGGTGGCCTCGTCATAGGGGAAGTTGCACCGCCAGACAGCCTTGCCGCCGTCCATCCGCTCCGGCTTGGTGTCCACGTTCCGGTACTCCGCGAAGGTCACGAAGTCGTCGTTCTCCAGCAGCACCTCCGCCGGGACCTTCAGGGCAGAGGCCAGCTTGCCCACGATGCCCACGGAGGGGTTGGCCTCCCCCCGCTCGATCTGCCCCAGCATGCTGCGGGACACGCCGGCCTCCGCCGCCAGCCGCTCCATGCTGAGTTTCTTGGTCTTGCGGATGCGCTTGATATTCTCACCCACGGCGCGGGTCAGTTCCATAATGGGCTCCCCTCTCCGGCAAAAAGCCATGATACTGGACATTTGCTCCCTTATAGTAGCTGCTTTGGCGGAATTTGTCAAGATACCCCGAAAAAAGTCTCCCGGGGCTTGACAGAAATTTTTTATTCCGCTACGCTGAACGCAGAGTTGCCGGCAGCTCCCAAATTTCGGAAAGAGGAGCAATCAACATGAATCACGCGGAATTGTGTGGAAGCCACCGGGAGATGGGGTTCCGGTATGGCTCCCATCTGGCGGAGCGCGGCAAATTTATTTTGGAACAGGTGCCGTTCCCCCTGACGGAGGAGCGGCGGAACTTCGCGGCGGCCTGCGTGCCCGTCTACCGGCGGTTCTTCCCGGAGATTCTGGAGGAGCTGGAGGGCCTGGCGGCGGGGCAGGGGTGCCCGGCGGAGGATTTGGGGGCGGTACTGTTCAGCATGTACGCCCTGCCGCCCGGCTGCTGCTGTTCCTGCTTCGCGGTGTCCCGGGACGGCGCTGTGATCTTCGGGCGGAACAGCGACTTCCTGACGGCCCTGGAGGAGCAGAATTTGAATGTGATCTGCCGCCCGGCGGGGGCCGCCGCCTTCACCGGCAACACCACGGCCTTCCTGGAGATGGAGGACGGGGTGAACCAGCACGGCCTGGCGGTGGGGCTGACGTCGGTGGCATCCCAGACGGCCCTCCGGCCGGGGTTCCAGGCGGGGCTTCTGGTGCGGCGGCTGCTGGAGCGGTGCCGGTCCACGGCGGAGGCGCTGGCGCAGCTGGCCCGGGTGCCCATCGCCTCGGCCCAGACCCTGACGCTGGCGGATCGCGGCGGGGACATCGCCGTGGCGGAGTGCGACGGGGAGCGGCTGGCGGTGTGCCGCCCCAGCCGGGAGAGGCCCTACGTCCGCGCCACCAACGTGTTCCACGCCCCCGGGATGCCGCCCTTTGCGGGCTCGGAGGAGGACTGCTGGTTTGCCCGGACCCGGTACGACACCCTGACGGCTGCCCTAGATGATCAGGCGGCCCGGCTGGACGCGGCTGGGGCCCAGGCCCTGCTGGCGGGAAAGTTTGGTTTCCTCTGCCAGTATGACCGGCGGACGGGCCGGGACACGGTCTGGTCCGTGGTCTATGACTTGGGCGGCGGGGCCGTCTACCGGGCGGAGGGGAACCCCTCCCGGACGCCCTTCCTCCGGGACCGGCGGTTTGCCTTTCCTGGGGGAAATCCCTGACGGAGACCGCGTACAGGCAGGGCGGGACGGCATCGCCGTCCCGCCCCGTAAGTTTTGGAAAGGGCTTGCATGTGGGGAGCAATCGTGGTATGATCGACATGAAAAACAAAAATGCGGCAGTTTCCAGGTGCGCCAACACCTGGAAACCTATGCAGGTGATAGCCCACCTACACAACGGCCGAAAGGCCGCACCGCATGAATTATGATACGACAATCCGGCCTTTTTGTAAAGGGCGGCTTTTGTCGTGGCCGGTTCATGCCTGTGTTGCATAAGAAGTCTCTTCTTGCACCGTGTAGGGGAAACCCTGCGCGGTGTTTTTGTTTTTCGCCCGCCGTCCCGGGGGCCATGCCCCCGGAGGCGGCGTGGTGAAAACACATACACGAAGGAGCAAGACACATGAACGCAGAGACACAGACACCGGCACAAACCCAGGCCCCACGGCTGAAAACCAACCTGGACACCAGCTTCCTGAAGCTGATCGCCATTCTATGTATGGTGGCAGACCACGTGGGCACCGTCTTTTTCCCAGGCTACCCGATCTTCCGGTGGATCGGCCGGCTGGCATTCCCCATCTTCGCCTATTGCCTGACCGTGGGACTCCTGTATACCCACGACATCCGGCGGTATCTGGGGCGGCTGGCCCTTTTCGCCGTCATCTCCCAGCCCTTCTACGCGCTGGCTTTCCATCCCCACGAATTTTGGGCCAATCTGACCAATTGGAACATCTTCGTCACCTTGTTTTTCAGTCTGCTTGCCATCTATGGCGTCCAGTCCCGGAAGTGGTGGTGGTTCGTGGCAGGGCTGCTGGCCATCAACCTGCTCAACGCGGACTATGCCAACACGGGGATCGTCCTGATGCTGATCTTCTACCTGTGCCGGAACAAGCCCTGGCTGGGGGCGGCGCTCTATGTGCTCTCCTACCTCAGCGCGCTGTGGGGCGGCAGTCTGGAGGACCCCCTGGCCCTGGTGGTGGGCGGCCACGCTGTGGGCTTTGAGATCTTCGCCGTGCTCTCCACGCCGCTGATCTTCCTGCCCACCCACGTGGAGCCGAACATCCCCAAGTGGTTCTTCTACGCCTTCTATCCGGCCCACCTGTTCCTCATCTTCCTGGTGCGGATGGCGCTGGGGACCTGACTGCAGACAAGCGGACAGCCGCGGCCCGTCGGGCCGCGGCTGTTGTGTTTCGTTATACCCGCTTCCAGGAAGCGCCGCCCTTGGTGTCGATGATCTCGATGCCCTGCTGCTTAAGCTCATCCCGGATCCGGTCCGCCTCGGCGAAGTTTTTGGCTTTCTTCGCCTCGTACCGCGCCAGCACCAGCGCGTCGATGGCCGGGTCCCCCTCGCCGGTGACGGTGTAGCCGCCCTCGGTCTGTGTGGTTTGGGCCTTGGCATCCGACTCCCGCTTGGCCGCCGCCTTCTCCAGCAGGCTCAGGGACAGCACGCTGTCAAAGTCCCCAATCAGGGCCAGCCTTGTGGCGTCGTTCGTCTTGGCTTTCAGCACGTCGAAGATGGCCGTCACGCCCATGGAGGTGTTCAGGTCGTTGCCCATCTGCTGCAGGAACTTGGCCTTGTACGCATCAAATACCGCCTGATCCACGTCCCCGTCCCCGGGCTTCAAGGCCGCGATCCGGGCCACCAGCTTGTTATAGGCTGCCACGGCGTTGTCCAGGTTCTCCCAGGTGAACACCAGGGCCTTGCGGTAGTGGCTCTGGAGGCAGAAGTAGCGGTAGGCCAGGGGATCGTATCCTTTTTCCTCCAGCAGGGAGACCGTCAAAAACTCGCCCTTGGACTTGCTCATCTTGCCGTCCGAGGTGTTCAGATGGTGCACATGGAACCAGTGGGAGCACCAGGGGTGGCCCAGGTAGCTCTCCGACTGGGCGATTTCATTGGTGTGGTGGGGGAAGGCGTTGTCAATTCCGCCGCAGTGGAGGTCCAGGTATTCCCCGTTGTACTTGAGGGAGATGCCGGAGCACTCGATGTGCCAGCCGGGATACCCCACGCCCCAGGGGGAGTCCCACTTCAGAGCCTGGTCCTCGAACTTGGATTTCGTGAACCAGAGGACGAAGTCGTTCTTGTTGCGCTTGTTGGGGTCCTCCTCCACGCCCTCCCGGACGCCCACGGCCAGGTCCTCCTCGTCGTGGTCGTTGAAGACGTAGTAGCGGTCCAGCTTGGAGGAGTCGAAATACACGTTGCCGCCGGCCTGGTAGGCGTAGCCCTTCTCCAGCAGCCCGCTGACGATCTGAATATACTCGTCGATGCAGCCGGTGGCGGGCTGCACCACGTCGGGCCGCTTGATGTTCAGCTTCCGGCAGTCCTCGAAAAAGGCGTCCGTGTAGAACTGCGCGATCTCCAGGACGGTCTTGTGCTCCCGGCGGGCGCCCTTGAGCATCTTGTCCTCGCCCTCGTCGGCGTCGGAGGTGAGATGCCCCACGTCGGTGATGTTCATGACCCGGTGGACGTCGTACCCGGCGTAGCGCAGGTACTTCTCCAGCACGTCCTCCATGATATAGCTGCGGAGGTTGCCGATGTGGGCGTAGTGGTACACCGTGGGGCCGCAGGTGTACATCTCCACGCGGCCGGGGGTGTGGGTTTTGAATTCCTCTTTTTGATGGGTGGCGGAATTGTAGAGATACATGCCGTTTCGCTCCTTTTACGTTTCCGAGTCGGCGGAGGATTCCCGCCGGTCTTTGAGATAGTGTTCGTCCATGAGTTTCTCCAAAAACTCCAGACGCGATAACGCGGCGTTCAGTTTTTCCTCGATGGGGTCCTGGACGCTGATCTGATCCACGTCGTCGGCGAAGTGGGTGGCCCGGCCGGCGATGCGGACCACCTGGGCGGGGATGCCCACGGCGGTGGCGCTCTCCGGCACCTCGCTGAGCACCACGGCGTTGGCGGCGATGCGGGCGTTGTCCCCCACCTTGAAGGGGCCCAGCACCTTGGCGCCGCAGGAGATCAGCACGTTGTTGCCGATGGTGGGGTGGCGCTTGCCGTGGTCCTTGCCGGTGCCGCCCAGGGTGACGCCGTGATAGATCAGGCAGTCGTCCCCGATCTCGGCGGTCTCGCCGATGACGATGCCCATGCCGTGGTCCATCACCAGCCGGCGGCCGATCTTGGCCCCGGGATGGATCTCGATGCCCGTCCAGAAGCGGCTCCACTGGGAGACGCACCGGGCCAGGAACTTCAGGTTCCGGCAGTAGAGCCAGTGGGCCACGCGATGGTACAGGATGGCATGGACGCCGGGGTAGAGCAGGAGGATCTCCAGCTTGCTGCGGGCGGCCGGGTCCCGGCGCTGATAGGCGTCCAGCAGGCCGCCCGGATGACCGGAGGGGTCTAAGGGTGCAGAATGGTGTGCCATACAGGTTCAACTCCTTGTGTCGGTCGGGGAGACGAAAAAAGCGCCCCCCGTACCAAAGTACGAGAGGCGACGAATCGCGGTTCCACTCTCTTTTATCACTCAAGGAGGCCCTTGACGGGGGCCGGGCGGAGGGCTTCCATATCCCCCGCGCTCCCGGACGCACTTCGCAGTCCCCGCCGCAGGCGCGCTTGCAGCCGGTGACGCGCCCTCTCTGTCCCTTGGAAAACTGTTACTCTTTCCGTTCATCGCGCTATTCAAGAATACGTCGGTATTTTACCAGGGATCGGCACGGGTGTCAAGGGGAAGCGTCACACGTTGGGCGGTTCCCGCCGGCGCAGGATGGTCTCCAGAGGTTTTCCCCGGGCCAGTTCGTCGATGAGCTTGTCCAGGCAGCGGATATCCCGCAGGAGCGGGTCCTGGATCTCCTCCACCCGCACACCGCATATGGTGCCCCAGATCAGCCGCCGGTCAGGGTGCATCCGGGGAGCGTTTTGAAAAAAGGCGCCATAGGGGATATCGGTCTCCAGCAGCCGGCGGAGCTCCGATGGCGCATAGCCCGTCAGCCACTGGATGACGGCATCCACCTCTTCCCGGCTGCGGCCCTTTTTCTCCGCCTTCGCTGCCAGAAGAGGGTAAATCTTAGAAAGGGGCATCTGGAAAACGCGCTCTTGTCCCATGGGACCGCCTCCTATTTCAAAAGCCGACGGACTCGGCCGGCCAGCGCCGCCGCCAGGCCGATCTTCACCAGATCCGGCAGAATGAAGGGAAACACGCACATGGACAGGGCGGCGCCCAGGCTGGTCTCGCCCCCGGTGTAGACCGCCAGGAACCAGGCCGTGCCGAAGGCGTAACAGACCACGAGGCCGATCCCGCAGGCGGCGATCCGCACCGGCAGGGTGTCCCGGACATGGGCGGTGATCAGCCAGTAGACCAGGGCGGAGCCCAGGAAGCCCAGGATATAGCCGCCGGTGGCGCCCAGCAGCACGCCGGCTCCCCCCTGGAAGTTGGAGAACACCGGCAGGCCCACCAGGCCCAACAGCAGATAGGCGAGCACGGCGTAGGTGCCCCGCCGCCCCCCCAGGGTCAGCAGCGCCGCGAAGACGGCGAAGGTCTGCAAGGTGAAGACGATGGTGGTGACCGGGATGGAGATCCAGGCGCACACCGCCATCAGCACGGTGAAGATGGCGATATAAGTCATGTCCAGCGTCCGCAGACGCGTGCTTGCGGTGGTTTGTGTCATGTTGGGGTTCCCTCCGGATGCTGGCAGAGTTCTCGAATTTTGGCTTGGATGGATTTCAGGTCCTCGAAGGTCTCCGGCCGCTTGCCCACGTCCCGCAGCAGCGCCGCCGGGTGGTAGATGGCGGTCATCTGGACGCCGCCCCGCTGGAACCACTGACCGTGCTCGGCGGTGATCTTGAAGTCCTCCTTGATGATGGCCTTGGCGGCGATGCGGCCCAGGCACACGATGATCTTCGGCCGGACCAGGGCCGCCTGCCGCCGGAGGTAGCCGATGCAGGCCTCCTGCTCCACGTTCAGCGGGTCCCGGTTCTGAGGCGGGCGGCATTTGACCACATTGGCGATGTATACCTTCGTGCGGTCCAGGCCGATGATCTCCAGCATGTCGTTTAAGAGCTGGCCGCCGCGGCCCACGAAGGGAATGCCCTGCTCGTCCTCGTGCTGGCCGGGGCCTTCGCCGATGAAGAGGATCTCCGCGTCCCGGGCGCCGTCGCCAAAGACCACGTGGGTCCGGGTCTCCGCCAGGCCGCAGGCGCGGCAGGCCAGGCACTCCCGTTCCAGAGCTTCCCAGCTGTCGGGCATCCCATCCACCTCGTTTCCACAAAAAGAAATGGCCGGGCCGGTGGCCCAGCATCGCCATCATACCACGAAAAAACTGCCAGCGCAAGGGGCGAATTTCCCGGGGGAGAGCGGAACAAACTAGGGGACACGAAAGGGGGATGCCGGTGGCACTCTGGTATTTCTGGATTTACAGCTTTCTGGGCTTTTTGCTGGAGCGGGCCTTCGCGGCGGCGACCCATGCCCCGCGCCAGGGGCGGCGGTGCTTTTTGCTGCTGCCTCTGTGCCCGGTGTACGGCCTGGGGATGCTGGCGGTGCTGGCCCTGCCGCCCGCCTGGCGGGAGGGGCCCTGGCTGATCCTCTCCGGCGGACTCGCGGCCACGGCGGTGGAGTACGCGGTCCACTGGGCCTACGAGCGGTTCCTGGGGGTCCGCCTCTGGGACTACGCCCGGGTGCGGGGCAACCTCCGGGGACGGGTGTGCGTCCCCTTCTCCCTGGCCTGGGGTGTGCTGACTGCCGCTGCGGTGTGGTGGGTGCAGCCCGGGGTGGAGGCCCTGGCCGGGGCCATCCCCGCCGGGGTGACCTATCTCTGCCTGCTGCTCTTCTCCGCCGACGCCCTGCTCTCCGCCCGCTTCCTCTGGGTCACCCACGACATCGACGCCCTCCGTTCTTTTTCTTGAAAAGAAAAAGAACCAAAAAGAATTTAGCGCGCACGATGGATTTTGCGATTTGGTTCTCTGGATGCCCGGTAACGGGGGTGCCGTGGAAGACGGGGGCCGCCTGCGCACAGCGCAGGCGGCCCCAATTCCTAACTCCTAATTCCTAGTTCCTCATTCCTCATGGATCTCAGAACCTGACCAGCTGGTCGATGTTCGCCATGTGGCAGCCGGCGTGGGTGTCCTTCACCCGCATCAGGAAGTTCAGCTTGTCGATACGCTCGCCGGAGCGGGGGCAGCCGTTCTTGATGAAGGGGATCTGCAGCCCCACGGCCAGGTCCATGACCACATCCCCCACCACGCCGCCGCTGCGGCCGGAGGTGATGGAGAGCAGCCCATGCTCCTGGGCGTAGCGGTGGGCCTCCAGGGCCTCCGTGATGGTGCCCACCTGGTTGGGCTTGAGGATGAAGCCGTCGATGGAGCTGGCCTCGCAGGCCCGCTGGATGCGGGCCGGGTTGGAGACCGTCAGGTCGTCCGCGATGATGAGGGTGCGGGTGATCTCCCGATGGGCCAGCTCATAGCCCGCCCAGTCGTCCTCGTCCAGCAGGTCCTCGATGAAGACGAAGTTGTACCGCTCCGTCAGGCCCTTGGCGTAGGCCACCAGCTCCGCGGAGGTGAGATACTTCCCGTTGAGGTAGTAGCCCCTGCCTTTCTCGTACATCTCCGTGGAGGCGCAGTCCAGGGCGAAAGCGCACTGGTTCGTGTACCCGCAGTTGGCGATGGCCCGGGCGATCAGGTCCAGGCAGACCTCCGGGTCCTCCGAGGGGGCGCACCAGCCGTAGGAGCCGCCCACCAGCGGCGGCGCGCCGGTGTAGTCCTGGATCACCCGGCCCAGCTCCTGGAACACCAGCACGGCGATCTCCACCGCCTGCTCGATGTCCGCCGCCCGGTAGGGCATTACGAGAAATTCGTTGAAGGCCTGCTTGATCCCGTTGTTGTTGCCGCCGTTGAGGACGTTGAAGGAGGGGATGGGCACCGTCCGGATGCTGCCCTGGGCGATGTAGTCGTACAGGGGCACGCCGGCGCTGGCCGCCGCGGCCCGATAGGCCGCCACGGACACGGAGTAGATGGCGTTGCCGCCTAAGACGTGCTTGTCCGGCGTGCCGTCCAGCTGGATCATGGCCTGATCGATGGCGGCCTGGTCCGTCACGTCCATGCCGATGAGACGGGGGGCGATGATTTCATTTACATTTTGCACGGCCTTGTGGACGCTGAGGCCGTGGTACTCGCCGGGGTCGCCGTCCCGCAGGACGAAGGACTCGTACATCCCCACGGAGCTGCCGGTGGGTGCTGCGCCGGTGCCAATATGCCCGTCGTCGGTGATGACGTCCACCTCCACCATGGGGCGGCACTTGCAGTCGATGATCTGCCGGGCGTGGACGGACTGGATCCGGGGCCCGGCGGCCTTCCTCTCCGGCAGGGCCGGGACATAGAGGATGTGCAGGTCGCACAGGTTCGTGCCGGTGTTGCCGGTGAGGACGGTGTCCCCCAGGACGGTGAGGGCCTCATAGCTGGCGTGGCCCCGCAGGGCGGCGTGGATGTCCACGCCCGCCTCCTCCGCGGCCCGGAGGCTCTGGGAGTCGGTCAGGCCCCCGGCGGCGGGGGTGGTGCCGTCGGTGCCCTCGGAGTCCATGGAGAGCAGGGCGCAGCCAGGGGTGTTTCGGGCGGCGATGGCGAAGCTGAGGGTCAGCTCCTGCCCCGGCCCACCGTGGCCTGTAATGGCGGAATTGTCCAATATTTTGGTTGTTACCTCGCCGGAGGCCAGCAGAACGCAGGGGGCCTTCACCGGGTGGCCGTACTGCTGGATCTCCCGGGCCACGGAGGCCAGCGTGGTGCCCGCGTCAGCGGCCTCGCCCTCCAGGAAAGAGGAGAGGATCACGGCGTTCAGCCCCCGCTCCCGGGCGGCCTCCTGGGCGTACCGGCAGGAGTCCGGCAGGGAGTTGAGCAGGAAATAGGTGTTCTGGGGGAAGGCCTTGGGGGTCTCGCACTCCGGGCCCGCGTGCATCAGGTAGTCCACCACGGACCGGGGCAGCCGGTCCGCCAGGTCATAGTCCCGGAGCACCCGGCGGGCGTCCTCCAGGGTGGTGGAGTCCGGCCCCATGGGGGTGCTCTTGTAGGCGGTATAGGGCCGGCCGATGTCCCCGGTGGGGGGCGTACCCACGGCGTCGGAGATGCCGAAGCCGATCAGCTCCGCGCCCCGGGCGGCGATGCGCTTTGCCAGCATGCCGCCGTTCATCTGGCTGATGTGGCGGCGGACGGCGTTGATCTCATAGATGCCCGCGCCGGACTTCAGCAGCACGTCGGTGGCGTCGATCTCGTCCTGGAGGGAGATGCCCTCCACGGGGCAGCTCATGAGGGCGGAGCTGCCGCCGGAGATCACCACCAGGAAGAGGTCGTCGGGACCGGCGCTGTCCACCAGCTTTAGGATTTCCCGGCAGGCCCGGTAGCCCTCCTCATTGGG
>CAJFNE010000051.1 GCA_904393855.1 uncultured Oscillibacter sp.
CGGGGCCCTTCACCGGCGGACCGGCGGGAGGCCGGCGCCAGGAGCCATTCCGCCCCGGCCTCCAGCAGGAGGCACACCGGCAGCAGGTCCCAGAGCGCGAAGGCCCGGATGACCCGGGTGTAGAGCCCGTACAGGACACCCCAGCATGCCAGTGCATAGCCCCCGAAAGCCAGCGCCGCCCAGGCCCGGATGGGCAGCGCGTCCCGGAAATCCGGCCGCCTGGGCAGCAGCCGGCCGGCGCCCAGCACGGCGGCGCCCACCAGGATTCCGCAGATAGATGGAACCATTTGCCATACCTCCCACTTCGGATTAGTTTTAGCTAACTTCATATTAGCACGGCGGCCCGTAAAAAGCAAGGCGCGGGATTCCTTTTCATCGGAATCCCGCGCCTGGGAATGGAGTTCGTTAAGGATCACTGGGTGCAGTGGGGCTCCCCACAGGAATGCTCACCGCAGTGATGGTCGCCGCCCTCGTGGTGGCCCTCCCCGTGGTGGCTGCACATGACATTGGGATCATAGGCCAGGGTCCCCGCCAGCAGGGCCTCCACCGCCTGGTCCGCGCCGCCGGAGGCTCCGCCGTACAGCTGGATGCCCGCCGCGTCCAGGGCCGCCCGGGCCCCGCCGCCGATGCCGCCGCAGATCAGGGTGTCCACCTGACCGGCCCGCAGCAGCTCCGCCAGGGCGCCGTGGCCGGTGCCGTTGGTGTCCAGGATCTGGGAGGAGACCACCTTGCCGTCCTCCACGTCATAGAGCTTGAACTGCTCCGTGTGGCCGAAGTGCTGAAAAATCTGACCGTTCTCATAGGTTACCGCGATTCTCATCCTACATTCTCCTTTTGGCATGATATTCTGCCGGATAAACCGGCGCTTGAAGCAATCCCGGCAGCAGTCCGGGGTCTCCGTCCCGTCACAGAGGCGGTAGTCGCCCCCCGCGATCTCCAGGGGCGCGCCCAGGACCAGCATTTCCGCCAGCTTCCTCCGGGCACTGGCGTAGAGCTGCTGGACCGTGGTCCGGGCAATCTCCATCCGTTGGCCGCAGGCCTCCTGGGAGAGGCCCTCCCGATCAATGAGACGGATGGTCTCGTACTCATCCACCGTCAGGGTCACCCGCTGGGGGGCGGGGTCCGTGCCCACCGGGACGAAGCCCAGGGCCTGAGGGAAGCAGCAGACGCGTCTGCATTTTCTGGGTCTTGCGATGGAAAACGCCTCCTCTCCCGGAAAGATTCTGCCATTAGTATAGCAAGTTTCTGACATATGTCAATAACAATTTTCGGCATATGCCGAAAACAGGGAGTTCTGTGATCATGTCACGGAACCAGGCGGTCGCATATGCTATGCTTACAAAAACGCAAGGGGAGGAATGGAGATGCCGGAACGGAAACGGCGGCGGGCGCGGGTGGCGCAGGAGGACTGCGTGGCCTGCGGCTGCTGCGTGAAGGTGTGCCCCCTGGGGGCCATCCAGGTGGACCGGGGGCTGTATGCCCGGGTGGACGAGGCCAAGTGCGTGGGCTGCGGGAAATGCGCCCGGGAGTGTCCCGCCAGCGTTATCACAATCACAGAGGAGGCTGCGGTATGAAAGGGAAGAAGTGGTACGACTACCTGTGGATCGCATCCCTGACGTATCTGATCCTGGGCTTTTTCAACATCCTGTTCGCCTGGCTGGGGCTGCTGTGCTTCTTTATCCCCCTGATCATCGCGGTGGTCCGGGGGACCAAAGGCTACTGCAACCGCTACTGCGGCCGGGGACAGCTGTTTGCGCTGCTGGGCGGCCGGTTCGGACTGTCCCGCCGGCGGGATGTGCCCCGGTGGATGAAGTCCCAATGGTTCCGCTATGGGTTCCTGGTGTTCTTCTTCGCCATGTTCTTCCAGATGCTCTGGAGCACCTACCTGGTGTTCGCGGGGACCCGGGACCTGGGGCAGGTGGTGACGCTGCTGTGGACCTTCCGGCTGCCCTGGCACTGGGCCTACCATGGGACGTTCTTCAGCGCCGGCGTGGCCCAGTTCGCCTTCGGCTTTTACAGCGTCATGCTGACCTCCACGGTGCTGGGTCTCGTGACCATGGTGCTGTTCAAGCCACGGAGCTGGTGCGTGTACTGCCCCATGGGGACCATGACGCAGCTGATCTGCCGGGCCCGGGCGGCGGGGGATGCGCCGCGGGAGAGTCCCGGGGAGCCGGACTGCGCGTGACGCCGCGCCGGGAAGCGTGCCTGGAAATACTGCGCCGCCGGAGGCTTTTTACCTCCGGCGGCGGTTTTTTCCAGGTTCAGGAGGCGTCCAGGGCCTCCAGCTTCTTCCGGTCCAACAGCTCCACGGTGCCCCGGCGGAGCTGGACCATGCCCTCCGTCTGAAAGTACTTCAGCATCCGGGTGACCACCTCCCGGGCGGTGCCCAGATGGGCGGCGATTTTCTCGTGGGTGAGCTTCAGGGTGTCGGTGCCCTCCAGGGTGCTCTCCTCCAGCAGAAAGTGGGCCAGCCGCCGGTCAAAGCTCTTCCAGAGGATCTGCTCCACCAGCCACATGACCTCCGTGAAACGGGTGGCCATGATCTGGTTCGTGTAGTTGGCCACCTGGGCGGACCGCTCCATCAGGGCGCGGTAGAACTCCGCGGGGATGACCCAGAAGGAGGCGTCCTTCTCCACGGTGATCGTGAGGTCAAACTGCAGGCTGTTCAGCATGCAGGAGGCGGAGAACAGGCAGATGTCCCGTTCGAAGAGGCGGTACAGGGTGATCTCCCGCCCCTCGTCGGAGGTGATGTGGGCCCGCAGCTGACCGGAGCGGATCACCAGCAGCCCCAGGCAGTCTGAGAAGCCGCTGTGCAGCAGAGCGCCCCGGGGGGCCTCCCGCAGGACGGCGGAGTGGGACAGGGCGGCCTGATCCTCCGGCGGCAGCTGGTCATAAAAGGGGAGATACTGGGCGAGCTCCATAGGGGGTTCCTCCTTCCGCGACGGCGCCGGGGGAGGTGTTTTCGGTTCCCGGTTGCCCGGCCCCGGAGTCTGCGCCGCACTTGTGATTCTCAGTATAAAGGGAGAACGGCAAAAAAGCAACCTGCGGCGTCCGCGAGAGGCGCGCAGCATCTGTAAGGCGGCAAAGCCGCCAGCGGTCGCGCAGCGGGTCCGGCATGGAAGCGAGGAGCAGCTTCCATGGGCGCGCGATGAGTTTTGCAAAGAAATGAAAAAGCTCGTCGCAAGCGATATGCCGCTTGCGACGAACTGGAAGGACGGTTAAAATCGATATTTCTTAAGGGGGAAAAATGCCGCCCGCAGGACGGCCCACCAACTGCGAGCCCAGCGCAGCGGGTCGTAGTTGGAAAGGAGGAGCAAGGGAGCGGGCGGATGACGTCTTTTTTGCCATAGGCATAAAAAGACGTCGGAGCAAAGCGGACTTTGCTCCGACGTGGTCCGAGTGGCGAGACTTGAACTCACGACCCCTTGACCCCCAGTCAAGTGCGCTACCAACTGCGCTACACCCGGATGCCGAACTGTCAGCCTAGATAGATTACCATATCTTTCAGAGAAATGCAAGCCCCTTTTTAAATTTTTTTCAGGGGCGCTTTCCGGGGCCGTATACGCGGGTCTACAGACCGAAATCCTGACAGCCGCTATTCAGCTCAAACTGGTTCTTTCGCACCCGCAGCAGCCCCTCCCGCTGCATATTTCCCAGTTCGTGGGACAGGGCGCTGCGGTCCACGTGGAGGTAGTCCGCCAGCTGCTGGCGGTTGAAGGGGATGGTGAAGCTCCGGCTGCCGGACCGCATCGCCTCGTCCGACAGGTAAGACAGCAGCCGGCCCCGGATGGTTCTGGGTGCAGTGTGAAAAATTTTCCGGGACAGGTGCAGATTCTTCTGAGCGGAAAGGGCAAGCAGGTTGCGGATTAACTGCCCGTGGGAGGCGCAGGCGTGCGGGCAGGTCTGCAGGACCCGGGCCATATTCAAAAACAGGATTTCTGCGGCCTCCGCGGCGGTGACGAAAACCATGAGAGGTTCCCCCGGCGTGCAGGCGTAGGTCTCGGCAAAAATCTGGCCCGGCCCCACGTGGTCCAGCACCGTGGCGTTTCCCCAGAAATCGTCGTTCTCGATCAGCACACTGCCGGAGAGCACCAGCCCCAGACTCGTCACCACATCCCCCGCGCGGAGGATGGACTGCCCCTTGGCGTACTGCCGCCGTTCCGCGCCCAGGCAGGACAGTAGATTCTCCGTCTCCGCCGATGGGATGCCCCGGAACAGGGGCGACTCCGGCAATGTGATTTCCCGCAAAGCAGACACCTCTTTTCGTTGGAAATACAACATATTTACAAAGAGCAGTTTAGTATGGTATTCCCAGAAAGTCAAGCTTGTCCCGTATCTTGACGCCAGACATTTCAAAAGATCCACCCAGGTGGATACAATTTATGGAAAATACAGATGGTTTGCCGCCGGTGCTAGGAGGCCGCTGGCTGCACTGGGTATATCCGGCCCGGCGTCTGCGGTAAGCAGTTGGACAGGGGTTCCATACAGGACCTGCCGCTCCTGCTGTATTTTTGGGGGGTGAAGAATATCCATCTGGAGTCCACCCAGTCTGCTTTCCTTTCCTCCAATATGGCCAGGATGCTGGCGGACCATTTTGGCATTGATGGCATTGGCATGGTGGAGAGACCTGATCCTGTACTCGGCAAATAAAAATGCACGGTATCAAGCGGATGAGATTCCCGGCCAGTGCCCTTTGCGGGGGCCGGTCCGGGGAGCTGCCTGCGGGGAGGAGCCGTTGTTTTGGCGCTTCCTGGGGGATAATCCTCCGAAAATGTCATCGATTTTAAATAAATGGGGCTGGAATTTCAGGAAGTCCTTTCGTCTATATAAGACAAAATTGGGGAGACGGAAAAGATTTGGGTTGTTTTTTGCGGGAAGCCCCGCTATAATGGTGACAACCTATTTTACAAGAGGTTCCTGTATGTTTATGAGCTCTGCCCTGATTAGCATGATTAGCCTGTACATTATTCTGATTTCCGTAGAGATTATTATTCGGAAAGAGAATAGTGCTTTTGGTCATGCCTAGAGCAGGGGAGACACCCGTTTGATGCAGGCGAAGACGCCCGGAACACCAAACGGAGGAAAATCAGATTTCCCAAAGCCTGCGGTTCGGCCAACGAACCGCAGGCTTTTCTTTTTCCCGCGCTGTGCCCGGGGGTACCCGTTCCGCCCCGGAGTTTTTTCGCCAGACAACAGCCCCCGTTCGGAGATCCGCCCGGCGGCATGTCTATAGATTTCAATTTAACGCCCGAATGGCAGAAAGAAGGAGACGCTGTGAAAATCCGCGCAACCCAGGCGATCATGGAGTGCCTGCTGGAGCAGGGGGTCGACACCGTGTTCGGCTACCCCGGCGGCACGATCCTGAATGTGTACGACGAGCTGTACCGCTACCGGGACAAGATTCACCACATCCTGACCGCTCATGAGCAGGGCGCCGCCCACGCGGCGGACGGCTATGCCCGGTCCACCGGCAAGGTGGGGGTGTGCTTTGCCACCTCCGGCCCCGGCGCCACGAACCTGACCACTGGCATCGCCACCGCCCATTTGGACTCCTCTCCCGTGGTGTTCCTCACCTGCAACGTCAGCGAGAACCTGCTGGGCAAGGACGCCTTCCAGGAGGTGGACATCACCGGCATCGCCATGCCCATCACCAAGGCGGCTTTCCTGGTGCGGGACGCCCAGCAGATCCCGGATGTGATGCGCCAGGCTTTCGCTGTGGCCGCCACGGGGCGGCCCGGGCCGGTGCTGATCGACTTCTTGAAAAATGTGACGGCCCTGGATCAGGAGATCGAGTACACTTTTGTCCCGTGGCGGGAGAACCGCACCACGGACAGCATCCGGGCCCTGACCGGCAACCACGAGCCCAAGAAGCCGGAGCCCGATCTCCAGGACATTGAGATCCTGCGGGAGATGATCGCCCAGGCGGAGCGGCCCCTGCTGATCTGCGGCGGCGGCGTGGTCCGGGGCCGCGCCCACCGGGAGTTCCGGGAGTTCGCGGAGAAGATGGACGCCCCGGTGGCCATCACCCTCATGGGCGGCGGCGGGTTCCCAGGGGACCACCCCCTCACCACCGGCATGATCGGTATGCACGGGTCCAAGGCTTCCAACCTGGCCTGCGACGCCTGCGACCTGCTGGTCGCCGTGGGCTGCCGGTTCTCTGACCGGGTGGCTCTGGACCCCGCTACCTTCGCCGCCCAGGCCAAGATCGTCCAGATCGACGTGGACCGGGCGGAGATCGACAAGAACGTGGTCACGGACCACCACATCATCGGCTCCGCCCGCCGGGTGCTGACATTGCTGAACGAGGGACTGCCCCAGTACCACCATCCGGAGTGGAAGAACCAGATCCTCCCCCTGCGGACCCCTTCCTCAGCGGAGGAGGGCGCCCAGCTGACCCCCCAGCAGGTGCTGGAGGTGATCCGCCGGCAGATGCCCAAGGACGCCATTGTGGCCACGGACGTGGGCCAGCACCAGATGTGGGCGGCCAAGTACCTCCACTATGAGTACCCCGGTCAGCTGCTCACCAGCGGCGGCTTCGGCACCATGGGCTTTGGCCTGGGAGCCGCCATCGGCGCCCAGATGGGCAACCCGGACAAGCGGGTGTTCCACATCACCGGCGACGGCTGCTTCCGCATGAACTGCCATGAACTGTGCACCGTGGAGCACTACCACCTGCCCATCATCTCCGTGGTGTTCAACAACGGTACGTTGGGCATGGTGCGCCAGTGGCAGACGCTGATCTACGGCAAGCGCTACTCCGAGACCACCCTGGACCGGGGGCCGGATTTCGTGAAGCTGGCGGAGGCCTACGGGCTGCGCGGCTTCCGGGTGCGGACCCAGGCGGAGATGGAGCGGGCGCTGGCGGAGGCGCTTGCATCCGAGAGCGGCGTGGTCATCGACTGCGTGCTGGATCAGGACGAGATGGTGCGGCCCATGGTCGCCGCCGGCTCGCCCATTACGGATTTCCTGTTGAGCTGAGAGGAGGAGAACGGCAATGAAACGGCAACTGGACACGGAGCGCAAGCTCTATACCCTGTGCATGCTGGTGCAGGATGTTCCCGGCGTTTTGAGCCAGGTGGCCCGGCTCTTTTCCCGCAAGGGCTACAACATTGAATCCATCGTCTCCGGCGACACGGATAAGCCCGGCATCACCCGTATCACCATCGGCATCCAGGCGGACCAGCTCATGCTGGAGCAGGTGGCCGCCCAGTGCAGCAAGCTGCTGCCGGTGCTGGCGGTGAAGATTCTGGACGAGGAGACCTCCATTCGGCGGGAGATCGCCCTGGTGAAGGTGGCCGCCGCGGACCGGGAGGCCCGGGACGAGGTGATTCAGCTGGCCAACATCTTCCGGGCCAAGGTCATCGACGTGGGACGGACGTCCCTGACCCTGGGGATCTTCGGCAGCAACAGCAAGATCACGGCACTGATCGGGATGCTGACGGATTTCGGCATCCTGGAGATCGCGAAAACCGGTACGATCGCAATCGAGAGAGGGCGTAGTACAATATATGATGAAAATAAATTACGGGAGGAATACGACTATGGCAAACATGTATTATGAGAAGGACTGCGACCTGGGCAAGCTGGACGGCAAGAAGATCGCCATCATCGGCTATGGTTCCCAGGGTCATGCCCACGCGCTGAACCTGAAAGAGTCCGGCTGCGACGTGTGCGTCGGCCTGCGCCAGGGCAGCAAGAACTGGCAGAATGCCGAGGCGGCGGGATTAAAGGTCATGACCGTCCCCGAGGCCGCCAAGTGGGGCGACGTGATCATGATGCTGGTCAACGACGAGGTCCAGGCCGACGTCTACAAGCGGGATATCGCCCCCAACCTGGAGCCCGGCAATGCCCTGATGTTTGCCCATGGCTTCAATATCCATTTTCAGCAGATCGTTCCTCCCGCCGACGTGGACGTGCTGATGATCGCCCCCAAGGGCCCCGGCCACACGGTCCGCTCCCTGTACGTCAGCGGCAAGGGCGTGCCCTGCCTGCTGGCCGTCCATCAGGACGCCACCGGCAAGGCCCATGACATCGGCCTGGCCTACGCCGCCGGCATCGGCGGCGCCCGGGGCGGCGTCATGGAGACCACATTCCAGGACGAGACGGAGACAGACCTCTTCGGTGAGCAGGCGGTGCTGTGCGGCGGCGTCATCGAACTGATGAAGCTGGGCTTCGAGACCCTGGTGGAGGCCGGCTACGCCCCGGAGAACGCCTACTTCGAGTGCATCCACGAGATGAAGCTCATCATCGACCTGATCAACAAGGGCGGCGTGGCCATGTGCAACTACTCCATCTCCGACACCGCCGAGTACGGCGAGTATGTCTCCGGTACCCGGGTGCTGCCCTATGAGGAGACCAAGGCCAACATGCGGGCGGTGCTGAAAGACATCCAGGACGGCGTGTTCGCCGGCAAGTGGATCGCCGAGAACAAGAACGGCCGCACGTTCCTGAACGCCAAGCGGGCCCAGCTGGCCAAGCATCCCATGGAGGTTGTGGGCGCCGAGCTGCGGAAAAACATGCTCTGGGGCGACGACGTGGACCCCGACACCGCCTCCAACTGATCTCTCGCGGGCCGGGAGGTGTCTGCGCGGCGTCTCCCGGCCCGCTTTGCTGAATTTCATATTTAAAATGTAGGAGGGAGTCCGCCGCAGAGGGCGCCCCGTGAGGAGGATACCATGTACCGTGAACTTGCGCATCTGCTGCTGTACAGCGATCTGGGGGAGGACGCCATCCTGGTCCGCCTGGCGGAGATCTTCCGGGACTGGGAGAACGGCGAGGACCGGGATGCCCTCACCGGCCGCATCTACGCCCAGATCAAGCGGCTTCTGGACCTGTCCACGGCCTGTGGCTTTGACGAGAATCTCTGGCAGTGCTATCTCACCTGGCTGCTGATGACGAACCAGAACTCCTTCACCCAGACCTGTGAGCGGGTGGGCGCCGGGGACGGCAGCGTCAACCACTTTGTCAGAGAGGACCTGGCGGTGTTCCGCCGCCTCTTCGACTTCGACTTCAGCCCCATCGAGCGGGACCTGGGCATCGACTGCTTCTCCACCCTCTGCCATTATCGGGCCATCCCCAAGCGGGAGCGGGTGTACAACCGGGACGTCAGCCAGCAGGTTCTGACGCTGCGGCGGGCCCTGGCCGGCGCGGACGTGGAGGAGATGTTCCGCCTGGTGACGGACTACTACCGGCAGTACGGCTACGGGGTGTTCGCCGCCAACCGGGCCTTCCGCATCCGGCGGGAGACGGCGGGGGCGGTGTCCTTCCTGCCCATCAGCAATGTGGACCGGGTGATGCTGGGCGATCTGCTGGGCTATGAGCAGCAGAAGCGGGAGCTGCGGCGCAACACGGAGGCATTTTTGGCGGGGAAGCCTGCCAACAACGTGCTGCTCTACGGCGACGCCGGAACCGGGAAGTCCACCAGCGTCAAGGCCCTCATCAACGAGTACTATGACCGGGGCCTGCGGATGATCGAGATCTACAAGCACCAGTTCCAGGACCTCTCCGCCGTGCTGGCGGCTATTAAGAACCGAAACTACCGCTTCATCATCTTCATTGACGACCTGTCCTTTGAGGAGAACGAGGTGGAGTACAAGTTCCTGAAAGCGGTGATCGAGGGCGGCGTGGAGACTCGGCCGGACAACGTGCTGATCTACGCCACCTCCAACCGCCGCCACCTGATCCGGGAGACCTGGAATGACCGGACGGACATGGAGCATCACGGGGACATCCACCGCTCCGACACGGTGGAGGAGAAGCTGTCCCTGGCCAGCCGGTTCGGCGTGGCCATCAACTATAACGTCCCGACGCCCAGGGAGTTCCAGGAGATCGTCAAGGCGCTGGCCCAGCGGCGGGGCATCCAGATGGACGAGCGGGAGCTGCTGGCCAAGGCCAATACCTGGGAGGTCCGCCACAGCGGCTTCTCCGGCCGGACGGCCCAGCAGTTCGTGGATTACCTGGGTGGCCTTTCCCAAACGGATGACGCCTGACCCCTGGCAGGCCTGCACACGGATATAGACCCAAAGAAAACCCACGCGGCCGCAGGGCCGCGTGGGTTTTTGCCGGAACACGGGAGATTACGCGCCCCCGCAATACTGCAATGTCACCCGCAGGGCGGCGGACCCAAGCCGAAGCCCAGCATAAGCACCCGCAAGGGGTACGCCGCATCCGTAAGGCGGCAGAGCCGCCAACGGCTGCGCAGCGGGTCGCAGTTGGAAAGGAGGAGCAAGGGAGCGGGCGGATGACGTCTTTTTTGCCTCTGGCATAAAAAGACGTCGGAGCAAAGCGGACTTTGCTCC
>CAJFNE010000052.1 GCA_904393855.1 uncultured Oscillibacter sp.
CTGCCCATGGCCACGGTGCTGCTGGTATGGGCGGTGCTGGAGATCAGCTACATCGGGGAGTGCATCCGGCTGGGTAAGAGAAAGGGGGCCGCGTAATGGACATCGCGCTGCTGGGCGCCGTGCTGGCCGCCTGCCTGCTGTGCTTTCTGAATCGGGAGCGCGCGTAACCGGGCAATCGCACCAGGCCATGCAGGGCCCTGCCGCCACAGGGCCCGCATTGGAAATCATTTTGCAGGGATATCCCGCTTGCCAGCGGGGTATCCTTGTGCTATCCTAGAGAGGTATCCGCTATCCAACCCCCGACAAAGGAGTTATCATGAAGCGAACCAAACGAGAGAAAACATCCCATAAGCGGGCCTTCAAGGAGGCCATGGCCAAGGAGCTGCGGGAGCACAGGAGTTCCTTCCTGGTGTTCTATATCCTGCGGCTGCTGGTGCTGATCATCCTGGTCCGGCAGGTCATGCTGGGGAACTATGAGGGCACCTTCTTCTGCGCCCTCACCATCCTGCTGCTGTATGTCCCCAGCTGGGTGCAGGTAAAGCTGCGCATCGAGCTGCCGCCGCCCCTGGAGATCACGATCCTGTGCTTCATCTTCGCGGCGGAGATCCTGGGCGAGGTCAACGCCTTCTACGTGGTGATCCCCGGGTGGGACACCATGCTGCACACCCTCAACGGCTTTCTGGCCGCGGCGGTGGGCTTCTCCCTGGTGATGCTGCTCAATGACGACGAGCGGCTGACCTTCAACCTCTCGCCGCTGTTCCTGGCCCTGGTGGCCTTCTGCTTCTCCATGACCATCGGTGTCCTGTGGGAGTTCTTTGAATTCGGCATGGACTTCTTCTTTGGCTCGGACATGCAGCGGGACACCGTGATTCACGCCATCCACAGCGCCTCTTTGGACCCCACCCGCTCCAACAAGGTGGTGACTATCCCCGGCATCTACGACGTGGTCATCAACGGCGAGAGCCTGGGGATGGGCGGCTATCTGGACATCGGCATCATCGACACCATGAAGGACCTGTTCGTGAACTTCATCGGCGCGGTGGTCTTCTCTGTCACCGGCTTCTTCTACGCCCGCAGCAAGGGAAAAACCCGGACGCCGGCCCAGAGCTTCGTTCCCAGCAAGAAGACCGAAAAGCAGGACTACCTGCGCCAGGCGGAGGCGGAACTGACCGGGGAGGCCCCCCCGGAGCCGGAGCGCCTCCCCCGCTCCCCGGACACGCAGCCGGAAATCGAATCGTAAGGAATCCCCCCCTCTCCGGGCAAAGCCCGGAGAGGGGGCTGCTCTTTCCCGCCCGCCGCCGGCCCGTCATAATCCCCCCGCCCTCCGCATAGGATGGAACAACTAGAGGCGGGGAGTGAAGGTGTTTGAAAGAAAATATGGAGGAGCGGGCGGAACGCCTGGCTCTTTACATCATAGAGAACCGGACCACGGTCCGCGCCGCCGCGCAGAAATTCGGCATCAGCAAGAGTACCGTCCACAAGGATATTTCCGAGCGGCTGCCGCAGTTCAACGGAGCGCTGTACCGCCAGGTGAAGGAGGTTCTGGAGGTCAACAAGGCCCAGCGCCATATTCGGGGAGGCATCGCCACCCGGAAAAAGTATCGCGGCGCCTGACGCGCCGGGCAAGGAGGGAAATGGGATGACAAACTATTCCGGCTGGCGGGGCAGGCAGGCCCGAAGCCCCGGCCCCAGGCAGGAAAACGCCCCGGGGCAGGCGGCCTCTTCCAGGCAGGCGGCTTCCGCCAGGCAGACGGGCCGGCGGGCGGGCACCCCCGCGTTCACGGAGCCTGAGGTCCGCCGCTGGCCCCATCCGGTGACCGGCGCTGAAGTACCTCCATCCCCCGGTCCCGCCCCCGGTCAGGTGGACGCCGCGCTGTACTACATCCACTGCGCCCTGTCCTATCAGAACCAGCTGCTGGCGGACATCACCGCCCTCCTGGAGCAGCTGGTGGCCGACAGCGCGGCCCCCAGCGAGGAGGACTAGCGCTTTTCATCATCGCACACCGGCAGATTCCTGTAAACCGAAAAATAGCGGCCAGGCCGCTATTTTTCTCTTGTGTTTTCGTGGGACGGGCTATATAATGGAGGGGCTACATTATGTAAATTACGGAGGATGCCTGTCCCATGTCCAGATCACGTTCTGCCCGCCGCCAGCGCAGCCGCGTCAACCGCTATCTCGCCCTGGTACTGGTAGCGCTGGCCGCCGCCACCCTCTATGTGGGGTATCACAGACTCTTTCAGGAGCCGGAACAGAAGCCCCAGGAGGATCAGGAAGCCGACGGGACCCTGACGGCCCCGGAGGCGGAGGCCCTCCAGTCCCACCTGGAGCGCAAGCCTTACTTCTATACGATCCTGCTCTCCGGCTCCGACGACGGCAACGGCAACAGCGACACCAACATCCTGGTGGCGGTGGACGCTGAAAATGACTACATCTACGGCGTCAGCATCCCACGGGACACCAAGGCCCACTGGAACGACCGGGCCCACAAGATCAACGCCGCCTTCGGCAGCGGCGGCATGGAGCTGCTGGCGGACGTGGTGGAGGACCAGCTGGGCATTCCCGTGGACTACACCGTGTCCGTGGATCTGACCGGCTTCGTGGCCCTGGTGAACGCCATCGGCGGCGTGGATTTCGAGGTTCCCATCGACATGAATTATGACGACCCCTATCAGGACCTGCACATCCACTTCTCCGCCGGCATGCAGCATCTTACCGGGGAGGAAGCGGTGAAAGTAGTCCGCTTCCGCCACAACAACGACGGCAGCGGCTACGGCAGCGAGGACATCGGCCGGATTCAGACCCAGCAGAATTTTCTCAAAGCCGTGGCCCAGCAGACCCTGACCGTGGGGAACCTGGACAAGATTGACGAGTTTGTAAATATCTTCAACACCTATGTGGACACGGACCTGACCCTGGGGAATCTGGCCTGGCTGGGCAAGGAAGCCATCGGAATGGGGGCAGACGCCATCAGCTTCTCCACCCTGCCCAACACCTGGAATGAGCAGGATGGCTACATCTACCTAGATCAGGCGGAGACCCTGACCCTGGTGAACGAGTACCTCAACCCCTATGTGGAGGACCGCTTGGCGGAGGACCTGAACATCCCCGCCTGAGCGCTGTGAACGCAGAAAATTCAGAAAGGAGCCGCCTTGAAAAAACGTATTCTCTCCGCAGTCCTGGCCCTGGGCCTGCTGCTGACCACCCCTGCCCTGGCTACCCAGGACGGCACGTTTTCCCGCATCCGCACCTATACCGGGCAGTTCTCTGACCTGGCGGCGGACTCCACGTTCTATGACAACGTCTCCGCCCTGTATGAGTACGGCCTCTCCGTGGGCAAGGCCGACGGCACCTTTGGCCCGGCGGACTCCCTGACCGTGGGGCAGGCGGTGATCTTCGCCGGACGCATCCGCAGCCTGTACCGCACCGGGGACCCGGAGGCGGGCCCGCATGCCTACGGCGGCGACGGCGGACCCGTCGCCGCCATGTACCTGCGGTACCTGCAAGCGGAGGGGGTGCTGGACCACACGCTGGACGACTGTCTCGCCGACACCGCCACCCGGGCCCAGATGGCCCATGTGCTGGCGAACGTCCTGCCGGAGGAGATCCTGCCCCCCATCCACGACAGTCTGGTGACCCAGGCCTATGCCGCCCGGCAGGCTATCACCGACGTGACGGAGTACACTCCCTATTACCAGGACATCCTGGCGCTGTACCGCAAGGGCGTGTGCATCGGCGTGGACGACACTGGCTCTTTCCTGCCCGACGCCTCCATTACCCGGGGCGCGGCCGCCGCCATGCTGACCCGCATGGTGGACCCGGAGCTCCGGGTCACGCCCCCCTGGGGTACGGCAGAGGACACCCACAGCGCCCAGGAGACCACCCTGGGGGACCTGGTAGAACCGGGCACCTATATCGCCGCCCCCGCCACCGGGGATGAGATGGACGAGTCTATCCGCTATATGCTCGCCAACAACAGCCATCAGCTGACCCTGAACTACCCCGGCATCTCTGTAGTGCAGGCCCGATCGGTGATGGAGGAGGCCATCGCCATCCTCAAGAGCTACTGTGAGCAGGGCTACAACAGCGTCACCTGCAACTTCAACGCCGCCGGCACCATCATTCTGAACTTCTCCGCCGTCTCTCTCAGCGACACCCAGGTGGCCGCTTACCGGACCGCCTCCATGGAGGCGGCCATCGCCGTCCACGACCAGCTGTGGGCGGACGGCACCCTGACCGAGGACATGACGGACGCGGAGATCGCCCGGGTCTACTACACCTGGATCTGCGAGAACTGCGTCTACGACTACGGCGCCACGGAGACCTCTCTCAGCCATCTCCCCTACAGCCTATTTGAAAACGGCATCGCCGTGTGCGACGGCTATACCGGCGCGTATAACATGTTTTTGAAATTGGAGGGCATCGACTGTTACGCCCTCTCCAATGACAGCCACATCTGGACCGTGGCCAATCTGGACGGCGCGGAGGTCCACATCGACACCACCTGGGGCGACAGCAATCCCGCAGCCATCAACTACACCTACTTCGCCATGACGCCGGAGGAATCCTGGCAGCAGCATTCCTGGTAAAGCACAGCCGCCCCCGCCCGAATCGGGCGGGGGCGGTCAGCGTGTCGAAAAAGTTTTTCGCCGCGCTGACCGAGTTTTCAGAACTTCTAAAAGTTCTGAAAACTTTTGATTTTATAGGCGCAGGACACCCCTCCTGGGTTTCCCGCGCACACCCTTCCTTCCCGTCATCTAGATTTCCTGCGCAGGCCAACAACTAGCCGCTCCCGCCCGGTTCGGGCGGGAGCGGCTTTTCATTCAGCAGATCACGGGGCCTGGGCCACATCCTTGTAATAGGCCACCAGCAAATCCACCACGGTGCCGTAGGACTGGATGCCCCGCTCATCGCCGTAGGACTTCAGCATGCCGTCGTAGACCTGGTTGGAAACGGTCTGCAGAAGATTATCCTGGAACTGCGCCCAGTAGGCGTTGTTGTAGGCAAGATCCGCTTTCACCGGGTCCGGCAGGGCGTCCCGGATGGCCCAGTAGCTCTCCGGGTCCACCCGGTAGAGGGCGTTTCCCAGATAGATGTACCCGGACAGCCATCCGGCGTAAGTATAGGCGGGCAGCCCGCTGGTGGTGGAGGCCAGCACTCCCAGGAAGTTGCACTCCTGCTCCGAGGCGATCCCCCGCTGGTGGGCCAGTTCATGGGCCACCGTGGCGCCCAGCAGGCAGGCGGGGCTGTCCACATTCACGTTGCTCTCTCCCGTCCAGGCGCAGTAGACGCCGGTGAAATCCATCCAGCTCATAAGCCGGGAGAAGGTCATGGCCTTCACCCCCGGGTCGTCGAATTCCAGGAACGGGAACGTCTCCTCCAGCTGGTCGTACACGGTGGGGCTGTCCGCCAGGATCTCCTCCCGGGATACGGCAAACAGCCCGTTCTCGTCCCGGGCCACATCGTCCGCCGCGGCCGCGGCCTGCTGGGCGAAGTAGGCCGTCACCGCCAGCAAATCCTCCTGGGCCACCGGCTGGGCATTGATCCCGGACTTGTCCTGAAAGGAGTCCGCCCAGAAGTTGGCCCCCCACAGCAGGCAGGTGCCGGCATAGAAGGCCAGCCCGGCGCAGAGCGCCCCCAGCGCCGCGCGGTAGGCCCGATCGCCCCGGCGGCCCTTTGCCCGGACCACGGCGGCGATGCTCCCGATGAGGTATCCCGCGCAGGCCAGCACCAGCAGCGCCGCCAGCACCTCCATGACGGAGACCTCCGTCCGGTAGCAGAGGCGCCCGATGGCCTGCCGCAGGGGGCCGGTGATCTCCTCCGTCAGGGCGTTCATCCATGCCCGGTTCCCCCGGGCCGCGAAATAGGCCGCCAGCACAGCGATGTCCGCCAGCAGCCAGAGATGCAGCGTTCGGTGCCGCAGGAAAAAGTCCTTCATAGCGCTCCATTTCCGAAAGTGTTTCCAAATCATAAATTAATTCTACACGTCCTGTCAAGGAATTGCAATCCCATCCCCGCCGTGGTATACTATGCTGCACAGCCGTTTGACGGCTTGCGTTTTGTTATGCAGGAGGCATATTCCTATGGACGCCAAGAAGCTTTTGATGATTGTCAATCCCACAGCTGGACGCAACAAGCCCCGCGGTCCGCTGTTTGACGCCGCCGCGGAGCTCTGTGACGCGGGTTATTTGCTGTCCATCCACACCACCACCTCCCCGGACGACGCCGCGCAGACCGCCGCCGCCCGCGGCGGAGACTACGACGCGGTGGTGGCCGTGGGCGGAGACGGCACGCTGAACCAGGTGGTCTCCGGCCTGATGACGCTGGAGTGCCCGCCCCTGCTGGGCTACATCCCCCAGGGGAGCACCAATGACTTTGCGGCCAGCCTGCACCTGCCGCTGGACCCGGTGTCCGCCGTGGAGCAGATCGTTCAGGACCCCCCTCGCCAGCAGCTGGATATCGGCCGCTGGAACCAGCGGTACTTCGTCTATGTGGCCTCTTTCGGGGCCTTTGCCCGCAGCTCCTACGCCGCCCCCCAGGCGGCGAAGAACGCCCTGGGCCATTTCGCCTATATCCTGGAGGGGATGAAGGACCTGAACTCCCTGCGCCCCTACCAGGTGAAGATCACCGCCGACGGGGAGTGCCTGGACGGGGAGTACCTGTTCGGCGCCGTGTGCAACTCCACCTCCATCGGCGGGCTCATGAAGCTGAACCCGGAGCGGGTGGTGCTGGACGACGGGAAGTTCGAGCTGCTGCTGATCCCCAGTCCCCGGACCCCCGCGGACCTGCAGAACCTGGTCTTCGCCCTGCTGAACCAGCAGTACGACCGGCTGATTTTCCGCCATGTCTCCTCCGTCCGCCTGGAGACGGAGGAGGAGCTCCCCTGGTCCCTGGACGGGGAGTTCGCCGCCAGCGCCCCCGCTGTGGAGATCGAGAATCTCCAGCGGGCGCTCACACTCCTGCTGTGAGCGGGGCGCTGGAGGCCCTGCGCCGCCGCTTCGGCGGCCGCGAGCCGGGACTGCTGGGCGCCCGGCGGGAATACGCGGTGCTCTGCCCTCTGGTGGAGCGGCCGGACGGACTGCACCTGCTCTTTGAGGTGCGGGCCCAGGGCCTGCGCCAGGGGGGCGAGGTCTGCTTCCCCGGTGGAAAGCTGGAACCGGGCGAATCCCCGGCGGCCTGCGCCCTCCGGGAAACCCGAGAGGAGCTGTCCATTCCCGGCAATGAAATCCAGCTGCTGGGGACACTGGATTTCATCTGCAACCAGGCGGGCTTCCTGCTGCGGCCATACCTGGGGCTGATCTCCCCGGCGGGCTATGACTCCGTTGTTCCCTCCCCCGCGGAGGTGGCGGAGGTCTTTACAGTTCCATTCTCTTTCTTCCAGGAGACGATGCCGGAGGTCTACACCTATGACCTGCTGCCCCAGGTGCCGGAGAACTTCCCCTATGAGGCGGTGGGCGTCTCCCCGGACTATCCCTGGTCCCGGGGGCGGGTGGACGTCCCCATCTGGCATTGGCAGGGCCATGTGATCTGGGGCATGACGGCGCGCATCGTGCGGGACCTGGCAAAGACATAAAGAGAGGCCGGAGCGGATGCTCCGGCCTTGCCATTTGTCGTCAGGGGCTCACGAATTCCGGGTCGAAGGCGATGCGCTTCTCCACTGTCCTCCCGTCCGGGGCGAGGCGGAACCCATAGGTCTCGCAGAAGCTCCTGGCCTCGGCGCTCTTCGGGTTATGAGCCCGAAGAGTCTCTCCGCCCGCCTCCCGGATGCGCTGCACCGCCTGGCCCAGCAGCTGAACGCCCAGACTCCGGTGCCGGTGCTCCGGCAGGAGCCCCAGCAGAGAGACCCAGCCGGACCCCGGCTCCATCTGCACCAGCCCCACAGGCTCCTCCCGCAGATAGCCCGCCAGGGTCTCCCGGTCGGCGGCGTCCGCCAGCAGCGGGTCAAGATGTTCCCCCGGCCAGATGGCGGCGGCCAGGGCGCGGACCGTCTCCCCCTGCTGCCGTGCGTCCAGTGGAGCGAACCAGAGTCCCACCTCCAGGCCGTTGGCCCGCCGGGCCTCCCGCTCCCCCGCCAGGTATTCCGGCGTTTTCAGATGGCTGTTGTCGTCCCGGAACACCACCCGCAAGTCCTCTCCCTCCGCCTCCACCAGGGAGACGGCGGTGTTGTCGCCGGTGGGCGTCCGGCCGATCTGATCCAGATCATAGCCCTGTAAGTATGAGAGCGTCATGCGCAGCACGTAGCCGTGGGTGAACACCGCCACGGTCCTCCCCGCGTTCTCCGCGGCGATCCTCCGCAGGGTGTCCAGTACCCGGGCCCGGGCCGCCCGGGGGTCCTCCGCCCCCTCCAGACGCCACAGGTCCGGCCGGCGGCTGAAGTGCTCCATCTCCTCCGGCCAGCGGCGGTAGATCTCTCCCCAGGCGCGGTGCTCCCATACCCCCAGGCCGATCTCCCGCAGGGTCCGCTCCCGATGGAGGGGCAGTCCCTTGGGCTTATAGACGGCGCTGGCGGTGGCGCAGGTGCGGTAGAGATCGCTGGCATAGACGGCGTCGATGGGGATGTCCGCGAAACGCCGCTCCAGCGCCCGGACCTGCCGCCAGCCCCGATCCGTGAGATTGCTGTTGGCCTGCCCCTGGGCGATGCGGTAGAGGTTTCCCTCCGCCTCCGCGTGGCGGATGAGATACAGTCGAGTCATGGCTCCTCCTCAAAAAACGATCAATTTCTGCATCCAGTATAGCGCATGGAACAGATTTTGGCAAATGCGCCGGAACGGGATGTTTTTCTGTCTTTCGGTCATACTAGCTCCGTGCCGGAAAAGGAGTGACTGAAATGAATACGAATACCGGATTTTGGGTCGGTATGAGCGCCGGTCTGGTGGCCGGCGCCGCGCTGGGGATGATGACGCCTCACGGCAAGGATTCCATGAAAACGCAGGTGGGAAAGAGTATCCACAAGCTGGGTGTCGCCGTGGACCATGCCGTGGACAACATCGTCTCGGAGATGCGCTGAGCGCGGACGGGCGGAGGGCTTTCCTCCGCCCGTTTCCCGTCAGGTCAGCGGTTTCTCCCGCTGGACGCCCACGTAGCCCGGCTTCTCCACCCGGCCCACCGCCCGGAAACCGCGGCGCTCATAGTATTGATTCAGCTTTTTGTTGGACTCCATGCAGTCCAGGCGGAACCGCGTCCTGCCATGGGCGCGGGCATATTCCTCTCCCCGTTCCAGGAAGAATCCGCCGGCGCCGGGCGCGTCTCGGGCCCCGGCGAAGTTGTGGAGATAGACGGCGGGTACGCCGTCCGTCCAATCCGGATCCTGGAAAGAGAGCACTCCGGCGCACGCCACGCGGCCCCCGCCGGTCTCTTTCACCACATATAGCCGCTGGTCTGCAATGGCTTGGAAAAAATAACTCTCTGGGAAAAATCCCCAGTAATCCACGGCGTCCCACTGGCGCAGCCCCGTCTCCCGCATCCACTGAATCCGGTCCCGGATCAGGGCAAGCACCTGGGGCGCGTCGGATTCCGACGCGGGCATAAATTGATAGGACATAGGTTCTCAGCGCCTCTCTCTTTCTGGGATGCGATCATTGTACCACGCCGTCCCTCGTCCGGCAAGACGAGTCCGCCTCCCGGAAAGAAAAATGGAAAATGCTTGTCATTCCGCGTGAAACGCGGTATAATAGTGCTGATTTATTCCCATTTTAGAGATATCAGGTGATACTATGAGCTACACAAAAATCGCGGCCATTTACGCCGACAGCACGGAGCTGGGCGGCCAGACCGTCACCGTGGGCGGCTGGGTCCGCACCATCCGGGACATGAAGACCTTCGGCTTCATCGAGCTGAACGACGGCTCCTGCTTCCGGAACCTCCAGGTGGTCATGGACGCCGGGGTTCTGGAAAACTACAAGGACATCGCCGCCCAGAACGTGGGCGCTGCCCTGATCGTCACCGGCACCGTGGTCCTGACGCCGGAGGCCAAGCAGCCTCTGGAGCTGAAAGCCGTCTCCATCGAGGTGGAGGGCGTCTCCAGCCCGGACTACCCCCTGCAGAAGAAGCGCCACAGCGTGGAGTTCCTGCGGACCATTCAGCACCTGCGGCCCCGGACCAACCTGTTCTCCGCCGTGTTCCGGGTGCGGAGCGCGGCGGCCTATGCCATCCACCAGTTCTTCCAGGAGCGGGGCTTCGTCTACGTCCACACCCCCATCATCACCGCCAGCGACTGCGAGGGCGCCGGCGAGATGTTCCAGGTGACCACCCTG
>CAJFNE010000053.1 GCA_904393855.1 uncultured Oscillibacter sp.
TTTGGATTAACCTCCAGCTTGCAAAGAAAACTCCAGAGTGTCTCGCTTATGTCGTGACCCATGAATTGGTGCACTTGCTGGAGCGAAATCACAATGAGCTATTCCAGAAGTATATGGACGCCTTTTTCCCGGAGTGGCGAGTAGTAAAGGAAACACTGAATCAGCAAATGCTGGATTATATGAGCGAGTAATGTCTGATTAGGCAAAATGAAATTTCTATAGAAAATTCGATAAAACCATGCTATAATACTCCTAAGCCACCCAATCATCCATCTCAAGCAAAACCCCTGATAGGATGGCTCGGATAGATTTTTGATAGCAAAAGTCCGAATAGACCTTAGGATAAGGATAATCTGCATCAAAGAAAACCACGACGAATTAAATCCTCTATACAAAAAAGTTTAGAAATGGATTTAACTCGGCGAGTGGGAATAAACAAAAAGTGGGAATGAATGGTTTCAACCCGCGGATTCCGTTTCAACGGAATCCGCGGGTTTTCCAGACTCTGCCGGCCATGAGCGAGTCAAGCCAGTCTCGGGTCCCGAGCAGGCGGAGGCCGCCTGCCAGCAGGAACAGGTCAGCAAGCAGGTCTAAGCGGATATTCAACAGGGGCGCCGGATCATCGGCCAAGCGAACAGAACATCCATTTGGCTCGTTTCATGGCGCACACTCCTTTCTTTCAGGAGTGTGCGCCTTTGGTTTACCCGCACTGCCATCAGCAATCGGCGGCAATCCGGCCGAGACAAGCCGCCAGTTCTCCCTTGGTAATCGGTGCATGTGGAGTGATGGTCCCGCTTGGCTGGAATATTTCGCTTGTAATTGCCCACGATACAGCGTCCTGTGCCCAGGCGGAAACTTGACCACCATCCTCATAACGCTTCAGCACGGTTTGATCCGCCGCAGGGCTGTTGAAAAAACGATAGAGCATCG
This sequence comes from uncultured Oscillibacter sp., assembly GCA_904393855.1. Lineage (GTDB taxonomy): Bacteria > Bacillota > Clostridia > Oscillospirales > Oscillospiraceae > Oscillibacter. The sequence goes on from CAJFNE010000053.1 coordinate 931, forward strand.
CCAGTGCCTGCTCAATTGTCATACGGTCTTCCGGCCCGAACAAGCCATTCCCATAGCCGGCCAAGCACCCGCTTTGCTGTGCCCAAGTGATGGACTCTCGATTGGGATTGTCCGCGCTCACATCCCGGAATGGACATTGGGCCGGGTCCGCACCGGGCCGGCCTGCCGTGTTCCACAGCATCTGCGCTGCCTAAGCGCGGGTCACCGCGGACTGCTGGGCCGCCTCCTCCCAAGTGACGGAGATGTCGTCCAGATAATAGGAGGTCGTCGCCTCAAAAGCGGAGTCCGTGCCAATCACCAGGTACACCTCGCCCAGAACGTTGGCCGCAGTATCAAATTCGGCGGTGAACTCCTTGAACTCGTATTCCCCGGGGCGGTTGTTCTCCTCCTTGGCCATATTGCCCACAGCCACCATATCCCTGCCGCCGTTGCTCTGCCTGCCGGCGTCAAGATTCAGGCGAACGTAGGCGACGCCTCCATCCTCTATGGGCAGGGCCGCCGGCTCGGTCGGTGTGACGCCGCATTTGACCGTGACACTCTCACCGGGAGAGCCGCCTACGCCGACCATACCGCCCTCCACATCGGTGGCCAATTGGAACGACACGGTGAAATGGTAAGTCCGTGCCGGCGAAAATCCCCCCAGGGCCTTCACATACCCCATGAACAGATCGTCACTGTGGTTGTTGCCGGAGATAAAGATGCCGTTCCCCGCCCCGTCAATGGGGACCTTGCCGTAATCGTGCTGAAATTCGTAAAATTCCTCCACGCCCTCACTGCATGGGTAGTCTGCATAGATTGGCGTGAATCCAGCGTCATCCGTTTCAAAGTCGAACTTGACGGAGCTTGAATCCGCAGACACCGCCGCCGCCAAAGAACCTCCCGCCGCCATATTGAGCAGGACTAGAGATGCAATCCCCATAATTAGAACTCTTTTCATTCGAGATCCTCCTTTGCATGTTCGCTGTTTTGGGGGCCATCCCATTGGATGCGGGATGTCAGCCGTTTTGTTGGGATTCGATCGGAGAATTTGAAAAAAGAATCCATGCGGCGGCAGCAGACAGAAACAGTGCCAGGAATAGAACCAGCCAGAGAGAAACCACAGGTTCCACGGCGGGGATACTGCTGATCCCTACATCTCCCGGCGCTTCGGACGGCGCCTGGAAATACCGCGCCAGTTGACACCCAAAACCACCGCCGCAAAGAAGAACCAGAGCGGTGAGCGCCGCGAGGGATCGGCGTAATCTCTTGATGGATGCGGCGTAAATCCATTGAACGGTCCCGATGGGAACCGACAGCATTTGTGCGATCTCCTTGTGGGTCATATCTCCCAAAATCCTCATGCTGACGACTTTCCTCTGCCGCTCATTCAGCGGCGCGATTAATTGACGAAACGCATCCATATCCACAAAATCTTCGATTCTCCGATCCAGGACCGGAAACTCCGCCGTTTCTTCTAAAGGTACTGTGGATTTCTCCCTTCTGAGGCACATCAGAGCCTCGTTTTTTACAACGGTCCTGAGCCAACTGAGCTCATGGTCCCTGGGGAACAAGTTCTGATCCAACTGATAGAGGCGCATCATGAGCGACTGAATCACATCGTAGCTATCCTCCTCGCTGTTCAATACCGAGTAAGCGGTGCTGAACAGAAAGCGGAAATAGTGTTGATACAGCAAATCAAATCCAGATGGGTCCTTTTCTTTTACAAGTTTCAAAATCTTCTTGATATCATTGCTTTGCATGGGGCATCCCCTTCTTCCCACAAGATTGTATCATAGAATGAGATGCTGGCATATCCCTTGTTTGTTGGTACTGTCAGGAGAAATTATTGCGCAAAATATTCCACCGCCCGGAAACCAGCAAGGCCGTAAAGGGCCGTCCGTGGTCAGGAGAATCGGCACCCAGGCGCGCCGCCATTGACCGGCCCGCTTCTTTCAATTTTCAATAGGGCAAGTGATCAAATTACGCCCCACGGCGGGACTGTCTGGGAGTGTCCGCGCCCCATGGCGGCGGCCGAAATGAGGCGAGTTTTTCGGGGTGTTTTGAGCTTGAAAGATTGCTTTTCCTCCGCTCCTGTGATACTATTCCGAAGCCAAGAAAACGGGGGTTCTCCGCGCAGCAGCGAATTTTCAAGTCCAGGAGGCCCTTTCGGTGCAAGGACTTCCTGGGCTTCCTTCCATCCCTTTGTCTACGGCTTTTCCGGTGAATGGGCGGCTGGCACCGCCTTTCCAGAGTCGCCGTGCCTCCCCAGCTCTTCTGTAAGCATTGTGATCCCCATCCTGTGAAAACGTCTTACAAATATTCAAAAGCCCCGTGAATCTTAACACTTCTCAAGCAATCGCGTGTTATATTGTTTTAACTCTTCTGGAAATAGCGGGATGGGAGAAGCAAAATGGGCAGAAATCCATGGAAAAGCGGCCTTCAGTTTGTGGGCGCCTTCCTGGAGAACGCAGCGCCGGCAGCGGACGCCGGCAAGCCGGGCGAGGCCTAAGGGCCGGGGAGCTGGCACACGAGAGCGGAGGCGCGGGCAATGCCCGCACCTCCGCTCTCGTATCCTGGGTTTCTCACGCATGCTGTCTCCACTTCAGCAGCAGCGCGGAGTTGATGATCACGAACACGGACCCCGCGTTGTGGACCAGGGCCCCCACCACCGGGTTCAGAATCCCCGTGATGGCCAGGAGGATGGCCGCGAAGTTTAGCATCATGGAGAAGGTCAGGTTATGCCGGATGGTCCGCATCATCCGCCGGCTCAATCGCAGCAGGTGTGGCAGCTCCCGGATCTCGTCGTTCACCAGGGCGATGTCCGCGGCGTCCACGGCGATGTCGCTGCCGATGCCCCCCATGGCGATGCCCACATAGGCCTTCTTCAGGGCCGGGGCGTCGTTGATGCCGTCGCCGATCATGCACACCTGCCGGCGCTGCCGCTGGGACTCGTCAATGTAGCGCAGTTTGTCCTCCGGCAGGCACTCCGCCCGGGCCTCGGACAGCCCTAGCTGCCGGGCAATGTGCTGGGCGGCGTTCTCGTTGTCGCCGGTCAGCAGCACCGGCGTCACGCCGCAGCTTTGGATCTGCCGGATCACATCCCCGGCGTCCGGCCGCAGAGTGTCCGCCAGGGCGATCAGCCCCGCCAGGGCCCCGTCCGCCGCCAGGTAGATCACCGTGCAGCCCTCGTTCAGGTATTCCTCCGCGCGGCTCTGGGCCTCTTCGCCCAGAGGAACCCCGCTCTCCTCCAGCAGTTCCCGGTTTCCAGCCAGCAGGCGGCGGCCGTCCACTTCCGCCGCCACGCCCCGGCCCGGCAGCATCCGAAAGTCCTCCGGCTCCGGCGCCTCCCGGTCCCAGCGCTCCCGGTAGCAGCGCACCACCGCCTTGCCCAGGGGGTGCTCGGACCGGCGCTCCGCGCCGGCGGCCCAGCCGTAGAGGGTCTCCTCGGAGACCTCCGGCCGGAAGCTGCGGACCGCCGTCACCTGGGGGGTGCCGAAGGTCAGCGTCCCCGTCTTGTCAAAGGTGATTTTCGACACCGCCGCCAGCCGCTCCAGGGCGTCCCCCTCCCGCACCAGGAAGCCGTGCTTCGTGGCGTTGCCGATGGCGGCCATGATGGCGGTGGGGGTGGCCAGCACCAGGGCGCAGGGGCAGAACACCACCAGGATCGTGACGGCGCGGATGATCTCCCCGGTGATGAGCCAGGTGAGCACCGCGGCGGTCAGGGCGATCACCACGATCCAGGTGGCCCAGCGGTCCGCCAGTCCCACGATCTTGGCCTTGCCGGCGTCGGCGGACTGGACCAGGCGGACATAGCGCTGGATCGTGCTGTCCTCCCCCACCTTGACCGCCCGCATGTCGAAGGACCCGAACTGGTTGACGGTGCCGCTGAACACCGTGTCCCCCACGGCCTTGTCCACCGGCAGGGACTCCCCGGTCATCACCGCCTGGTTGATGGAGGTCTGTCCGGCGGTGATCACGCCGTCCACCGCCACGGTCTCCCCCGGCAGCACCCGCAGCAGGTCCCCCACCTGCACCTGCTCCGCCGGAATCACGGTCTCCTGCCCGTCCCGGAGAAGCCGGGCGGTGCGGGGCGTCAGGTGTACCAGCTTCTCGATACCCGCCCGGGCCTTCGCCACGGTCAGGTCCTCCAGCAGGGCCCCCAGCTGCATGATGAAGGCCACCTCGCCGGCGGCAAAGTCCTCCCCGATGGCGACGGAGGCCACCAGCGCGATGGACACCAGCACGTCCGCCTTGATGTCGAAAGCGGTTACCAGGCCGATGATGGCCTCCAGGATGATGGGGACGCCGCACAGGATGATGGCCACCCAGGCCGGGTCAAAGGGCAGCGGCAGCAGCTCAAAGATGCTGACCAGCAGCGCCAGCCCGGAGAGCACCAGGCAGGCGATGTCCTTCCGCGTGCCGCCCCACTCCAGGAATGCTTCCAGATGTTTCATAACTCCCTCCCAGTTCCTGTTTCAGGTACGGGATTATTATACCTATAGGGGTATAGGTTGTCAAGCTCAAAATAGAAACCCGCCGCGCTGCCGCGGCGGGCCTCCCGTTCACTTCATGTTGGCGAACCGCTCCACCGCCTTGGTGAAGCTGGCGATGGTCTGATCCGCGTCCCCGTGCTCAATGCCGTCCCGGACGCAGTGCTGGATGTGCCCCTCCAGCACCACCTGGCCGCACCTGTGCAGGGCGGATTTCGCCGCGTTGATCTGGGCCAGCACGTCCTCGCAGGGCACGTCCTGGTCCACCATCCGGTCGATGGCCTGCACCTGCCCGATGATCTTCTTCAAACGCCGGTGCAGATTGTCGGCGTCCATACACTGTCGCATGTCAACACCTCCATACCCATAGGGGAATATGTATATTATCCGGCAGGGACGGCGGTTTGTCAAGGGGATGCACCCCCTTTCCTTTCCGCCGCCAGCCTGCTATAATAGGGCTGAATCTTGATCAAACCCAAAAAGGAGCGAATTTCCATGCGGATCATTGACGCCCACCTGCATCTGTTTCCCGAGGAGGAGCCTCAGTTCGAGGAGATGGCCCGGGCGGTGGGGCATCACAACAGCACCGAGCATCTGCGGCAGGCCTACGGGGAGCTGGGCATCGTCCACGGCGTGGTCATGGGCAACCGCAGCCTCCGGGCGGCGGACCACGACTACCCCGCCGACCTCTTCCACTACTGCGTGGGGCTGGACAGCTCCCTGGTGAAGCGGGACGGCTCCGCCATCCCCCACCTGGCGGAGCGGATCGAGGAGAATCTGGCCGCGCCCAGCTGCTGCGGGGTCAAGCTCTACCCCGGCTACAACCGGATCTGGCTCTCGGACCCCATGTACGAGCCGGTCTACGCCCTGGCGGCCCGCTACCGCAAGCCCGTGGCGGTCCACATGGGCCTGACCTCCTTCTCCAACGCCCATCTGAAGTACTGCCACCCTCTCACCCTGGACGAGGTGGCGGCGGACCACCCGGACACCCAGTTCGTCATGTGCCACTTCGGCAACCCTTTCCTGGAGTCCGCCGCGGCAGTGGTGGAGAAGAACCCCAACGTGGCCGCGGACCTCTCCGGTTTGCTGGAGGGCCGGGTGGACCTGGAGCGGTTCCAGGCGGAGCAGGCAGGCTGGCTGAATCTCCTGAAAACCTGGCTCGCCGCCATCGACCGCTGGGACAACCTGCTCTTCGGCACGGACTGGCCCATCGTGAACCTGGGGGAGTATATCGACTTCATCCGTCTGGTGGTCCCCCAGGCCCACTGGGAGCAGGTGTTCTTTGCCAACGCCAACCGGGTCTACGGCCTGGGACTGTGAGGGCGAAAAGGAACCAGCGGGACGTGTTCGTCCCGCTGGTTTTTCACGCTCAGCGCCGCACCATCAGCTGCTTCATGCCCTTTTCCAACCCCTCGGCGGAGAGGTCGTACATCTTGAAAATCTGGGCCAGCTGCCAATGGGTCTGGGTCCAGTAGGTGGGCTTTTCCGGCAGGGGCTCCGGGTTCAGCCAGATCAGGTAGGGGTACTGCTTCCGGAACTTCTCCAGCCACTCCAGGCCGGAGGGAGCGTAAGTCCCCTTGCCCCACTGGAACTGCTTCTCCCGCAGCTCATAGGGGTTCATGGCCGCGTCGCCCACGATGATGACCTTATAGCTGCTGTCAAAGTTCTGCAGCACCCACTCCGTGGGCACCTCCCCGCTGCGCCAGAGCTGGGGGCTCTGGTAGAGGCTGGAGAAGATACAGTTGTGGAAGTAGTAGGTGTGCAGCTCCTTGAAATGGTTGGATTTCGTGGCCGCCTGGAAGAGCATGCTGCAAAGGCCCGCGTAGTATTCCATGGAGCCGCCGGAGTCCATCAGCAGTAGCACTTTTACCGTGTTCTTCCGGGGATTCTTATAGCGGATCTTCAGGGAGCCCGCGTTCTCGCAGGTGTCGTGGATGGTGTTGTCCACGTCCAGCTCCTTGTCGTTGCTCTCCGCCTGGACGGACAGCTGCCGCAGCAGCCGGAAAGCCATCTGGAACTGGCGGGTATCCAGGGTGTTGTCCTTGCGGAAGTCCCGGAATTTCCGCTCGCTGGCCACCGCCATGGCGGTCCGGAAGCGGCCCTTCCCGCCGATACGGATCCCGTTGGGATGCCAGCCGCTGTTGCCCCACGGCGTGCGGCCCTGGGTACCCACCCACTTGCTGCCGCCGTTGTGCTCCGCGTCCTGCTCCTGCAGCCGCTCCTCCAGGAGCTTGAGAAGCTCCTCCATGGACTCGTCCGGGAAGCCGAAGTCCCGCAGCTCCTCGATGGTGCGCTTGAGGTCCTCGGAGGGGTGCTCCAGCCACTCCATCATCTCATCCGGCAGGTCCCCCTTGAACGGGATGTCCTGGAAGAACTCCAGGAACACCTGGTCGAAGCGGTCGAACTCCACCTCGCTCTTCACCACGATGGCCCGGCAGAGGTAGTAGAACCCTGTCAGGCTGGAGCGGTGCAGTCCCTTCTCCATGCCCTCCAGCAGCGTCATCCACTCGTTGGGGGACACATCCAGCCCCCGCTGGCGCAGCAGATAGAAAAACGCAACGAACATAGGCCGTTACCGCTTGCTCTTCTGCAGCAGCTGCAGGTCCTTGTCCTTCTTCAGCAGCACGCCGGCAAAGGGGATCTCCCGCTCGATCCGCCGGGGGTCCACGCCGCCGGCCACCAGGGCCCGCAGCCAGTCCACCAGCTCGGAGGTGCTGGGCTTCTTCTCGATCCCCCGCAGCTCCCGGATCCAGTAGAACGCCGCCAGGGCCTGCTGCACCAGCCGCTCGTCCAGCTTGTCGAAGTGCACCCGCAGGATCTGCTCCATCTGCTCCTGGTCCGGGAACTCAATGTAGTGGAACACGCACCGGCGCAGGAAAGCGTCCGGCAGCTCCTTCTCGGCGTTGGAGGTGATGATGACGATGGGCCGCTGCTTGGCCTTGATGGTCTCCTTGGTCTCGGGGATATAGAACTCCATCTGGTCCAGCTCCCACAGCAGGTCGTTGGGGAACTCCAGGTCCGCCTTGTCCACCTCGTCGATCAGCAGGACCACCTGCTCGTCGGCGGAGAACGCCTCGCCCAGCTTGCCCAGCTTGATATACTTGGCGATGTTGTCCACGCCCTCCGTGCCGAACTGGCTGTCGTACAGCCGCTGCACCACGTCGTAGACATACAGGCCGTCCTGAGCCTTGGTGGTGGACTTCACGTTCCAGATAATGAGCTTTTTCCCCAGGGCCTCCGCCACCGCCTGGGCCAGCATGGTCTTGCCAGTGCCGGGCTCGCCCTTGATCAGCAGGGGCTTCTGCAGGGTCACCGCGATATTCACGGCGTTCATCAGGTCCTGAGACGCAACATAGTGGCTGCTGCCAGTGAATTTCGTATCCATGATCATTTCCTTTCCTTGTGTTGTATCGTCCGGCTCATTATACCAATATTTTGTATGCAAAACAAGTCTCTTTTTTTGACTTTTCCGCATCTTTTTCAGCCCAGCGCCACGTCCAGCACCATCATCATCAGAAAACCGGTCACAAATCCGCAGGTTCCCGCTCGGCTGTGGGCCTGGGGAACCAGCTCCTCCACCACCACGTACAACATGGCGCCGGCGGCAAAGCTCAACAGCCACGGCATCAGCGGCTGTGTCCAGGCCGCAAGCCCCACCACCAGCACGCCGAACACCGGCTCCACAGCGCCGGAGAGCATGCCCCCGGCAAAGGCCCGCCGGCGGGGCCAGCCCTCCTGCCGCAGGGGCAGGGCAATGGCCGCGCCCTCCGGGAAATTCTGGATGCCGATACCCAGTGCCAGGGCCGCCGCCCCGGCCAGACCCTCTCCGCCGGAGGCCAGGGCAAAAGCCAGCCCCACCGCCATGCCCTCCGGCACGTTATGCAGGGTGATGGCCGTCATCAGCAGGGTGTCCTGCCGCCAGGCGTCGTCCGCCCGGGGATGCCGCAGCCGGGGCAGCCAACCGTCCAGGGCCGCCAGGAAGATCACCCCCAGCAGCATGCCCGCCGCCGCGGGCAGCCAGCCGGGCAGCGGCCCCGCCTCCGCCTGTTCGATGGCCGGCAGCAGCAGACTCCAGACCGAGGCCGCCGTCATCACCCCGGCGGCAAATCCCAGAACCGCCTTTTGAAACCGGGGCCTGGGCTCCCCGTCCAGAAAAAACACCAGCGCGGCGCCCAGCGTGGTCATCAGAAAGGTGAACCCCGTCCCCAGCGCCGCCCATGCAATCGCCTGCCACATACGCTCTCCGCCCCTTTGGAAGTTCGGGCGAGGCTCCGCCCGTATGCCAGTATAAGCGGCGGGATTCCTCGAGGTTCCACGCCGTCGGTCTTTCCCCGCCTTGCTTTTCGGGCGATTCTATGGTATCGTAGGGGCGGTTTTGAAGTCTCACGGCCGCCGGGGCCGGTACGATTCCCGGCGGCGCGCTTTGGAAAAATTCACGGATGAGGTGTACGATGTCGATTACGATTCTCAAGGGCAATCTCGTCTCCGCCCCCGCCCTGGGCCGGCTGGAGACGATGGAGGGCGGCTATCTGGTGGCGGAGGACGGCGTGATCACCGGCGTCTTCCCCACCCTGCCGGAGCAGTACGCCGGCGCGGCGGTGGAGGACTGCGGTGACGCGCTGATCCTCCAGTCCCTGGCGGACCTCCACCTCCACGCCCCCCAGTACCCCCTGATGGGCACCGGCATGGACCTGCCCCTGCTGGAGTGGCTGGAGACCTAGCTTTCCCCACAGAGGCCCGCTGCGCGGACCCGGACTACGCCCGAGAGCTCTACCGGCTGCTGGCCCATGACCTGGCCATGAACGGCACCACCCGGGTGTGCATATTCTCCTCCCTCCATACGGACGCCACGCTGATCCTGATGGAGGAGTTGGAAAAGGCCGGCCTGGTGGGGTATGTTGGCAAGGTGAACATGGACCGCAACAGCGCCCCAGGTCTCTTGCAGGAGACCACGGGGGAGTCGGAGCGGGAGACCCTGCGGTGGCTGGAGGCCTGCCAGGACTTCCCTCATATCAAGCCCGTCCTGACGCCCCGGTTCATCCCCTCCTGCACGGACGAGCTCATGGCCTTCCTGGGGAAGCTGGCTCGGGAACGGGACCTGCCCGCC
>CAJFNE010000054.1 GCA_904393855.1 uncultured Oscillibacter sp.
GCCCGGGAGCGGCGGGGGATCGGGGACGGGCTGCTGCCCCAGCTGTTCCGGGACGGGGAATTGGCCAACACCCTGCTGCTCTCCCCGCCGGGCGGAGGCAAGACCACGCTCCTGCGGGACCTGGTGCGGGGCCTCTCGGAGGGGATCGCGCCCTACGGCCCCCGGCGGGTGGCCCTGATCGACGAGCGGGGCGAGGTGGCGGTCTCCTACCTGGGCCAGCCCCAGATGGACGTGGGCCCCCACACCGATGTGCTGGACGCCTGCCCCAAGGCCCTGGGCATCCCCATGGTCCTGCGGGCCATGAATCCCCAGGTCATCGCCGTGGACGAGATCACGGTGCGGGAGGACCTGCGGGCGGTCTCCCTGGCGGTGGGCTGCGGAGTTCGGCTGCTGGCCACCATCCACGCCGGCAGCGTGGAGGAGCTGCTGGAGCGTCCCCTCTACCGCCAGCTCTTGGAGGACAAGGTGTTCCGCCTGGCGGTACGTATCTCTCGAGATGGCGGAGAGCGGTCCTACGCCGTGGAGGAGCTGCCATGAGGGGGATGGTGGGGAGCCTTTGCATCCTGTGCGCCGGGCTGCTGGCCTGGCAGTGCCAGCACACGGTGCGCCAGCGACGGCGGGATACCCTGGCGGACCTGCTGGCCGCGCTGGAACGGATGTCTGAGGAGATTCGACAGGCGCGGACACCCCTGCCCCGGCTGCTGGAACAGATGGCCGGGGCATGCCGCCCCGACGCGGCGGCGCTGTTTCGGGAGGCGGCCAAGGCGGCCCGCCGGGGAGATTCCCTGGAGTCGACCTGGAGGCGGCGGGCAGCATCGCTGCCGCTGGACCCCGGGGACCGGGAGGCGCTGGGGGAACTGCGGCTGTGGGGCGACGAGGAGAGCGTCCGCAAGGGGATCGCCCTGGTGAGCCATCGGCTGACTAGAAGCCTGGAGGAGCTGGAAGCCCGGCGGCCGGAGGAGGAGAAACGGTCCGCGGCGCTGTGCTTCTCCGCCGCGGCACTGCTGGTGATTCTGCTGATATGAGGGACAAGGCATGGATGTGGATCTGATTTTCAAGATCGCCGCCATCGGGATTCTGGTGGCGGTGCTGAACCAGCTGCTGGTGCGCTCCGGCCGGGAGGAGCAGGCCATGATGACCACGCTGGCGGGGCTGGTGGTGGTGCTGATGATCCTGGTGCAGGAGATCAGCGATCTCTTCAACCTCATCAAGACCCTGTTTGACTTCTGACCATGGAGCAGGTGTTCCAGGTGACGGGCCTGTGCCTGGTGGGGGCGCTGCTGGCGGTGGTGGTGCGGCGGGGCAGCCCGGAGATGGCCCTGCTGCTGACACTGGGAGCCGCAGTGGCTGTATTGCTGTTTCTGGCGGGCCCCATCGGGGAGCTCTTGGGGTTTCTCTCGGAACTGGGGGAGCGCAGCGGCGTCTCCCAGGAGCTGTTCGTTCCTCTCTACAAGACGGTGGCCATCGCCCTGGTGGTGAAGGTGGGGGGAGACCTGTGCCGGGACGCCGGGGAATCCGCCCCAGCGGCGGTGGTGGAAACTGCGGGGGCGGTCTGCGCGCTGCTGACGGCCCTGCCGCTGCTGCGGGCGGTGCTGTCGCTGCTATGGGAGTTCATCGCATGAGAAAATTTTTCATTCTATTGCTGTTGCTGCCCTTGCTGGTGACCGGCGCCCAGGCGGCGGAGCTGCCGGGTGATCTGATTGACGCGGCGCCGGAGGGGGCTGAGGAATTGCTGCGGGATGCCGGGGACTGGGATCTCTCCGGCGCAGGCGGATTTACGGAGGGGATCAGCCGCCTGCTGGAACAGGTGGGCGGCCAGATTGGGGACGTGGTCCGCCAGCGGCTCCGGGGCGCGGCGTCGGTACTGCTGGTGGTGGTGCTCTGCGGCGTGGTGGAGAATTTCCTCCAGGGCAGCGGCGGCAGGATGACGCCTTTTCTGCCCATGGCGGGGGCGTTGTCCGTGACGATGCTGACGGCAGGGAGCCTAGACTCCCTCATCGGCCTGGGGGCGGAGACGATCCAGGACCTCAGCGTCTTTTCCAAGGCGCTGCTGCCCACTCTGGCGGCGGCCACGGCGGCCTCCGGGGCCGTCACCACCGCCACCTTCCAGCAGGTGAGCACCGTGTTCTTCGCGGACCTCCTGCTGAACCTGATCGATGGGCTGCTGATGCCTCTGGTGTATCTCTATATCGGGGTGATGACCGCCGCCAGCTGCCTGCCGGAAAATCGGCTGGGGGCCATCGCCGACGGGCTGAAAAAGGTCCTCACCTGGATGCTCACCACGTCCCTGTTGGTCTTTACGGTGTACCTCTCGGTGGTTCGGGTAATCGCCGGCGCGGCGGATGGCGCCGCGGTGAAGATCGCCAAGGCCGCCATCTCCGGCGTGGTGCCGGTGGTGGGCGGCATCATCTCCGAGGCGTCGGAGACCGTCCTGGTGGGGGCGGGACTGCTGCGCAACACCATCGGCGTCTTTGGGATGCTGGCAATTCTCGCGGCCTGCGCCTACCCCTTTTTGCAGCTGGGAGTCCAGTACCTCCTCTACAAGCTGACGGCCTTCCTGGCCGGGGCTTTCGGCGCGCCCCAGCTGTGCAAGCTCATCGACGGCCTGGGCGGCGCCTTTGGACTGGTGTTGGGTATGACCGGCAGCTGCGCCCTGTTGCTGCTGATCTCCGTGCTCTCCGCTGTTGCGGCGGTGACACCATGATCGGGGCGGTACGGGAGTGGCTCTCCGCCGTGGTGGCGGTGGCCATGCTGCTGACAGTGGCCCAGGCGCTGACACCGGAGGGGACCATCCGGAAGATCGCCTCCTTCACCGGCGGGCTGATCCTCCTGGTGACGCTGCTCCAACCGGTGCTGGGAGCGGACCTGAGCCGCCTGGACCTGAATCTGGACACCTATGGGCAGGCCATCCAGAAGCGGCAGGCGGAGCTGGAGGAGGCGGGGAGCGTGGAACTGACAGAACGCATAGAGACGCAGACCGCCGCATATATATCGGACAAAGCGGACGCGCTGGGGCTGACCGTAACGGTCCGGGTGGAAACCCAGCCGGGGGCGAGCGGCGTGCCGGTACCCTGGTCCGCGGAGGTGACGGGCCCCAGGTCCGAGGCCCTGGCGGCGTACATAGAGGAGGAGCTGGGAATTCCGCGTGGGAGGCAAATCTGGCATGAAGTGGAAACTTGAAGGAGTGCAAAAGCTATGGGACAGGTACAAATTCGCGGCCTTGGTGGCTCTGATCGGCGCCGTGCTGCTGCTATGGCCGAGTGGAACGGCCCGGACCGATGGGACCTCCCGGGCGGAGACAGCGGAGAGCGGGAACATCCAGGCGGAGCTGGAGGAGATCCTCGGCACGATCCAGGGGGTGGGCCAGGTGCGGGTGATGCTGACGGTGGACAGCGACGGCGAGCGGCAGCTGGCCCAGGACACCGAGCTGACCTACAGCGGCGCCACGGAGGCCCCGGAGGACTACTCCAGGCGCTCCGAGACGGTTTTGGTGGACGCCGGGTCCAACGACGAGGTGGTGGTGACCCGGCAGGTGTACCCCACCTATCGGGGGGCGCTGGTGGTGTGTCAGGGCGGAGATCAGGCGGCGGTGAAGCTGGCGGTGACGGAGGCGGTGGCGGCGCTGACAGGGCTCACCGCGGACCGCATCACCGTGGCAAAATGGCAGTCATAATCTGGAGGAGGAGTGGACCCATGAGTGCGAAATGGAAGCGAAATACCGTGGTGGCAACGATGGCGGTGCTGGTATGCGCGGCGGTGGCGCTGAACTGGCGCTACTCCGGAGAAGCGGTGCAGAGCACCCAGGAGACCCAGGACACCGACACCAAGATTCTGGGGGAGGCGGCCCTGGTGTCCGGGCAGGAGGACGACACGGCCTCCGGCGCGGCGGATGAGTCGGAGGTCTACACCGGCTCGGACTACTTCGCCTCCGCCCGGCTGACCCGGCAGCAGGCGCGGGACAACGCCATCTCCCTGCTGCAGGAGGCGGCGGAGCAGGAGGGGGCGGACGCCGCTACCGCCAATGAGGCCAGCGAGGGCATCCAGGCCCTGGCGTCCTATACCCTGAAAGAGGCCCAGATCGAAAACCTGGTGACAGCCAAGGGCTACGCGGACTGTGTGGCTTTCATGGGGGAGGACAGCGTCAGCGTGGTGGTCTCCACCGACACCGGGGAGCTGACGGCGGAGGACGTGGCCAAGATCACGGATATCGCCCTGGCGGAGACGGGCCTGCCCGCCAGCGGCATCAAAATCATGGCGGCAAATTAGCTGTTGTATTTTCTGGGAGTTCATGGTACAATAACAATCCAAGCACTGTGCCTTTACCAAGGATAGACGAATAAGGAGAAGAGATCATGGCCGACAGCAAGGAATATATGACTTTACCGGAGGAAAACGGAAGCATCAACATCTCGGAGGAGGTCATCGCCGCCATTGCCGTGGGCGCCGCCCGGGAGGTGGAGGGCGTCACCGGCATGATGACGAATCTGGGCGGAACCGTGAGCGATCTGATGACCAGCAAGAAAAACGCCCAGAAGAGCGTACGGGGCGTGAAGATCGATATGACCGGCACGGCCCTGACACTGGACCTGTACCTGACGGTTCGCTACGGTACCGCCATCCACGAGGTGGCGGAGAATGTGCAGAAGGCGGTCAGCTCCGCGGTGGAGGCCATGACCGGCTGCCCGGTGGGCGCCGTCAATATCCATGTGGGCGGCGTGACCCTGGACTAAAGAGAGAAGGACGTAACGGCTTATGCTGCGGAACACTGCCCGGGAGATCGCAATCCACCTCTCCTACGAACTGAGCTTTAACGACACCCCTGTTGACGAGCTGCTGGATCAGCGGCTGACAGCGGAGTCCTTTGCCGCCCTGGCGGAGGAGGACCCCATCTACGCGGAGGCCCCCAACGCCAAGCAGGCGGACTATATCCGCCGCCTGGTCAAGGGCGTGGATGAGCACGCTGCGGAGCTGGACGGCTATATTGCCAAGTACGCCAAGGGCTGGAACTTTGCCCGGATTCCCCTGGTAGCCTCCGCTGTCATGCGGGTGGCCATGTACGAGGTGCTGTATATGCCAGACATCCCCAACGGCGCCGCCATCAACGAGGCGGTGGAGATTGCCAAGAAGTACGAAACGCCGGAGACCGTGAAATTCATCAACGGCATTCTGGGCAGCTTCGCGCGGCAGGAGCTGGCGGAATAACGAAAAAGAGCAGAGCGGGGCGGGGCGGTCAGCCCCGCTTCTCCGGCTCTGCTTTTTGCTGCGCTGTGAGCGGGGCGACAAGCCTTGCCCAGGCTTGATAAGGAGTCACATGGAACGTCATATTTTTACCGTCACCGAGGTGAACCACCTGGTGAAGCTGCTGCTGGACAACGAGTCCATGCTGCAGGGCATCTGCGTGCGGGGCGAGCTGTCCAACTACAAGATCTATCCCTCCGGCCACCACTACTTCTCCCTGAAGGACCCGGAGGGGGCGCTGCGGTGCGTCATGTTCCGCGGCGCGGCGGGGAAGCTCCGGTTCCGGCCGGAGAACGGCATGAAGGTCCTGGTGACTGGCCGGGTCACCGTCTTCCCCCGGGACGGGGCCTATCAGCTCTACTGCGACAGCCTGACCCCGGAGGGGGTGGGGGACCTGGCGGTGGCCTTTGAGCAGCTGAAAGCCAAGCTCCAGGCGGAGGGAGTCTTTGACCCCGCCCACAAGAAGCCCCTGCCGCCCTACCCGGAGAAAATCGCCATCGTCACCTCCGCCGCCGGGGCAGCCATCCACGATATGCTGCGTATTCTGCGGCGGCGCTACCCCCTGGCCAAGGTGATCCTGCTGCCGGTGCGGGTCCAGGGGGCGGAGGCCCCGGCGGAGATCGCGGGGGCCCTCCGGTACGCGGACCGCTGGAAGATCGGCGACGTGATCATCACCGGCCGGGGCGGCGGGTCCATGGAGGACCTGTGGGCCTTCAACGACGAGCGGGTGGCCCGGGCCATCTACAGCTGCGAGACCCCGGTGATCTCCGCCGTGGGACATGAGCCGGATGTGACCATCGCGGACTTTGTGGCGGACGTTCGGGCGTCCACCCCCTCCAACGCGGCGGAGATCGCCGTGCCGGACCAGGCGGCGCTGCGCCGGCAGCTACGGGACACCGGGGACCGACTGGCCCAGAGCGAGACCGCCCGGCTAGAGGCCCTGCGGCAGCGGCTGGAGACCCTGGCCCAAAAGCGGGTGCTGACGGACCGCCTGGCCTACGTGCAGGACAGACGGATGGAACTGGACCATGTCCAGCGGCGGCTGGGGGATGTGTCCTCCGGCCTGCTGAGCCGGAAGCGGGAGCGGTTTGCCGCCCTGGCGGCGGCCTTGGACGCCATGAGCCCCTTGAAAGTGCTGGGGCGGGGCTATGCCCTGGCCCAGAGCGAGACGGGCGCTTTGCTGAGAAGTTATCGGAACGTGACAGCCGGGGACCGGGTGTCCGTTACCCTGGAGGAGGGCGGCTTCACCTGCACGGTGGACAGGCCCTGGAAGGAGCGAGGAAAATGAGCGCGGCGAAGAAACTGACGTTTGAACAACAGCTGGGCCGACTGGAGGAGATCGTGGCCGCCCTGGAGAAAGGGGACGTGCCCCTGGCGGACTCCCTGGCCCTCTTTGCAGAGGGCAGCAAGCTGATTGAGAGCTGTACCAAGCAGCTGGACCAGGCGGAGCAGCAGGTGGTGAAGCTGATGAAAGGCTCCGACGGCGCGCCGGTGGAGCAGCCTTTCGCGGAACAGGAGGGATGACCATGGACTTTGCACAGGAGATGGAGACCGCCCGCCAAATGGTGGAGACCCGGCTGGCGGAGTTTTTCACCGGCAGGGGGCTGGAGGAGGCCATGCGCTACAGCCTGCTGGCCGGAGGCAAGCGCATCCGCCCCATCCTAACCATGAAGTTCTGTGAGGCGGCGGGGGGGACCCCGGAGGAGGCCCTGGACTTCGGCTGCGGCGTGGAGATGCTCCACACCTACTCCCTGATCCATGACGACCTGCCCTGCATGGACAATGACGACCTCCGGCGGGGCAAGCCCACCAATCACAAGGTCTACGGCGAGTGTGTCGCCACCCTGGCGGGGGACGCCCTCCAGGCGGCGGCATGCCAGACGGTGCTCTCCGCCGCCGGCCCGGACACGGCAGCGTGGCGGAGCGCCCTGGCCCTGGCGGGCCGGATCCTGGCGGAGTCCGCCGGTGTTGCGGGTATGTGCGGCGGACAGTACGACGATACCATCGGCGACGGCAAGGTAGTCCACACCGAGGCGGAGCTGACGGCCATCAACGATCGCAAGACCGGAGCCCTGCTGCGGGCGGCCTGTATGATGGGCGTCGCGGCGGCCTCCGGCCATCGGAAGGTGGACGACAGCTGCATGGACGCCGCCCGGGAGTACGCCACGAACCTGGGGCTGGCCTTCCAGATCCGGGATGACATGCTGGACGTGATGGGGGATGCCCAGGAGTTTGGCAAGCCCATCGGCTCCGACGCCTCCAACGAAAAGTCCACCTATGTGACCATCCTGGGGCTGGAGGCCTGCGAGGAGCGGGTGCTGGCGTATACAAAGCAGGCGAAGGACGCACTGGGGAAAGGAACATGGCGGAAAGACCCGGAGTTCCTCCGGCAGCTGGCGGACAGCTTGGCGCTGCGGCGGAAATAAGACATCGGGGCGGAGGCGCGCGGAGCACGCCTCCGCCTCTGCCATATGCGGGGAGCTGAGAAAAAATCAGTTTATATACAGAAAATGTTGTATATGGATTCGATTTGTGCTATACTGAACTGTGCTGATCGGCGGCGCAGTATTCTAGTCAGATCTGCCGTTTCCGAGGGAGAGCCTAAAAATTCTCTGAAGGGCATAACGATGAAACCTCTGGTGCCTGCTTGATACGCCCAGTTTCGGGTGGGTGCTGGGGGGAAGCGCGGTTTTACCTGCGCTTGCGGACTCAGGGCGCATTCCAATGGCATGGAACCCCCGACCCTGTTTCCGTGGAGACCTGTTCTTGTGCACAGACGTACTCCCAACGTGGTATTTCGGCCTGTGTACGAAGCAGATTGGGAACCTGTAATGCGGTGCATCGGTCCCTCTGGGGCCGTAACGCTGTGTGCAGATGTAGCCTGCCTTGCGTGGGGCGGGTGGATGGAGGAACCACGCGGCGCGTTCTGGCCAGAATGGCGCCGTGATCGCCTCCTGAAACTCGTTCTGCAAAAGAGGCTAAAGAAACGGACAGACTGTGGTGGAAATCACCTAGGCTGTCCTGCGGGGGCAGAAGAGGGATTGCAGTGCGGACTAAGTGGCAGTCGGGCAGCGCGTCTGGCAACGTCGCGCCGCGGGGCCGAAAGGGAAACCGCCTCCATCGGCAACGAGAGGTGTGCCGCGGGGAAAACCAGCCCGTACCTAAGCCGTAAGATTTACCTCGTCTGCCGCCGCCGATTCAGCAAAAAGCTCGCATCTGCGCTGCTTTTTTCCGGAGGTCATCCTTGAAAAAAACACAAAAAAACAAGCGAGGCGCGTCCGGGCCCTACCGCTGGGCCCTCACAGCCTTTTCCATGGCGGTTGTCCTGTCCGCCGTGCTGAGTCTGGTATCCGAGTCGATCCTGGACGGCGCGGGCATGGCCGTCGCTATTTTGATTTTAGTCGCGTTCATTGGGCTGGGCATCGTCTTTGACGTGATCGGCGTGGCCACCACGGCGGCGGACCCCAAGCCCTTTCATTCCATGGCCGCTCACCGGGAGAAAGGGGCCAAGGAGGCCCTGCTTCTGCTGCGCAACGCCAGCCGGGTGTCCAGCGTCTGCAACGACGTGGTGGGCGATATCTGCGGCATCGTCTCCGGCACCACCGGCGCGGTGATCGTGGCCCAGCTCCAGCGCTCTCTCAGCTGGGAGTCCGTGCTGGTATCCGTGGCCGTCACGGCGCTGATCTCGGGGCTCACCATCGGCGGCAAGGCCATGGCCAAGCCGTTCGCCATGAAGCAAAGCACCCGGGTGGTCTATTGGGCGGGCAGGTTCCTGCACCTGTTTTACCGCTGAGGAGGAAGTACATGATCCTGGAACAAATCCAATCTCCCGCAGACGTGAAAGCGCTGGACAAGAGCCAGCTGCCCCAGCTCTGCCGGGAGCTGCGGGAATTCTTAATTCAAAATGTATCGGAGACCGGAGGACATCTGGCCTCCAATCTGGGGGCCGTGGAGCTGACCGTGGCGATCCACCGGGTGTTCGACACCGCCGTGGACCGGCTGGTGTTCGACGTGGGCCACCAGTGCTACGTCCACAAGGCCCTCACCGGGCGGCAGGAGCTGTTCTCTACCCTGCGGCAGTTTCAGGGGCTCTCCGGCTTTCCCAAGCCCCGGGAGAGCGTCCACGACGCCTTCATCGCGGGACATGCCTCCAACTCCGTCTCTGTGGCTCTTGGAATGGCAAGGGCCAGAACCTTACAGCATCAGAACTACAAGGTCCTGGCGTTGATTGGCGACGGCGCCCTGACTGGGGGGCTTGCCTATGAGGGGTTGAACAACGCCGGCGCCTCCGGGGAGCCGCTGATCGTAATTTTGAACGACAACGGCATGTCCATCGACCCCAATGTGGGGGCCATGCCCTCCCATCTGAGCCGCCTGCGCAGCAAGCCGGCCTACTATCACTTCAAGAAGTGGTACCGGAACCTCTTTGGGAAGCACCCCATGGAGCATCCCCTCTACCGCTTCAATCACCGGGTCAAGACGGCGGTGAAGAAGACCCTGTGGCCGGGCAGCACCCTTTTTGAAGACATGGGCTTTACGTATCTGGGACCCATCGACGGCCACGATCTGCCCCGTCTGTGCGACGTGCTGGAGTGGGCCCAGGAGCTGAACGGCCCTGTGGTGGTCCATGTCCACACGGTAAAAGGGAAAGGGTATCCATTCGCAGAACAGAACCCCGGTAAATTCCACGGGGTGGCGCCCTTTGACCCGGAGACGGGCCTTTTAAAGAAACCGTCGGCGGAGAGCTTCTCCGACCAGCTTGGCAAGGTATTGATCTCCTGCGC